>NZ_JAPTFQ010000045.1:0-38915 GCF_030985535.1 Stenotrophomonas sp. Sm2128 | reverse complement strand
GTTCGGGGGGGGGGGGGGGCGGCGGGGGGGCGGCGCCGGGGTGGCGATTTTAGCGCCATTCGGGGCCGGGACGCCGGCACCGGCCAGTTGGCGTCGAAATCAACCCTAAAGTTGGCAGGATTTTTGCAGATAACCCAATAGCACCCATCGTGGCTGGCGCCGTAGGCGCCCGTGACCGGAATTGGAACAGGGGCCGGTACAGGTGCATGGTGGGGGAGCAGAGGGCCGGCAGTCGGGGGACTGTCCGGCCCTGTTTTTTGGGGGCGCCGGGAAAGGCCCCATCCACGCATGGCGTGGATCTACTGAAGCAGGGGCCTCGCCGGTCGGCGTCCGGCCAAAACAAACGGCCCCGCATTGCGGGGGCGTCTGCCTTCAGAGGTGCCGACATCCGACAGGGCCGGAACAGGGGGGATCCAGATGTTCCTGTCGGATATCGACGTAGAGCTTTTTGCGGCGGCCCGTGTCGTTTTTGTCACTTTGTGACGCGGGCCGTCACTGTCCGCGTAGATTGCGGCTTGGACCGTGTGAAATGCAAGACGGTTCAGCGCTCAACTGTGCGCTGCGTCGCACGATCCATGTTGCGCCAGGGGGAACCGTTCATCCTCGGCGGACTCGGTGCCGGGGACGGGCGGGCCTGCGGCGCGGGCGACGGCGGCTGCATGTTCGACTGCGGCGGGCGGCGCATCGAATCCATGTTCCGCCACGGGGAACCGCCGTTGTACGACGGCCGCGGCGGCGGCGGCGGACGGTTCTCGCCACCGTTGCCGGGCGGACGCGGCGGCGGGCGGTGGTTGTGCGGCGGGCGGTAGATCGGGCGCGAGTAGTACGGGTTGCCATAGCCGCCGTAGTAGCCGCCATAGCCACCGTAGTACGGGTAGCCGTAGTTGTAGGGATAGCCGGCCGGGTAGCGGTACTCCACCGACGGCGCGCCGTGGTAGTAGCCGCCACCGCGGCCACCGCCTACATAGTCGTAGGTGGTGCAGCCAGTCAGGCCCAACAACAGGCCACCGGCAAGCAACAGGCGCATTTTCATGGTGGGTCCCCCCAGAGGACGGATGTGCAGCCAGCTTCGTGCGCGGGCATTGAATCGGCCCTTAATTCGGCTGGCCAGGATGAATGGAGGCGTAGGCCTGCATGCTGGCATGACCTGTGCCCCGGTCGCCAGCGCGGGGGCATACGTTAATCTTGCGTCATGAGCGATTCACTGTTGCCCCGCGCCGATGATGTCCTGCTTGCTGCTGCGAGGATTGCCCCGCATGCCAGCGTGACCCCGGTGCTGCGCTCGCGCACCCTCGATGCAATGACCGGCGCGCAGTTGGCCTTCAAGGCCGAGCACCTGCAGCGTGGTGGCGCATTCAAGTTCCGTGGTGCCTGCAATGCGGTGTGGTCGCTGGATGCCGATCGCGCCAGTGCTGGTGTGGTGACCCATTCCTCCGGCAACCACGGCGCCGCGCTGGCCCTGGCCGCACGCACCCGGGGCATCCCCTGCCATGTGGTGGTGCCGGAGGGGGCGGTGGCCGCCAAACTGGCCAACATCGCCCGCCACGGCGCCACGCTCTGGCGCTGCCCGCCGACCATCGCCGACCGCGAGGCCACCTGCGCCAGGGTGCAGGCCGATACCGGTGCAACCCTGGTGCATCCCTATACGAACCCGGCGGTGATGGCCGGGCAGGGCACCGCGGCCCTGGAACTGCTGCACAGCGACGGCCCGTTCGACGCGCTGGTGGTGCCAGTGGGCGGCGGTGGCCTGGCCAGCGGTACTGCGCTGGCCCTGCAGCACGCCAGTCCGCAGACCCGGCTGATCCTGGCCGAGCCGGCCGGTGCCGATGACACCGCGCGCTCGCTGGCCATCGGCGAGCGTCAGGGCGCGTTCACCCCGGACACCATCTGCGATGGCCTGCGTACCCTGATTGGCGCGCCCAATTTCGAGTTGCTGCGCGCCGCCGGCGCCGAGGTGATCGTGGTCGATGACGCCGCGACGCTGGCGGCGATGCGCCTGCTGTGGGACGTGCTCAAGCAGGTGGTGGAACCCTCTTCGGCCACCGTGCTGGCTGCGGTGCTGGCGCAGCCGCAGCGCTTCGCCGGCCTGCGCGTGGGCCTGGTGTTGTCCGGCGGCAACGTCGACCTGCCAGCGCTGCGCTGGGGGGCGGCGTGAGCCGCGGGCGGCACCGCGAACGCACCGGCCTGCTGGGCTGGTTGTGGCGGCTGTTCGTGCTGCTGGTGATCTGGCTGCTGGGTGTGACCGCCTGGATCGTCTGGGTGGGTGAACGCGACCAGGCCGCCAAGGCCGACGCCATCATCGTGCTGGGTGCGGCCGCCTATGACGCCAAGCCGTCACCGGTGTTCGAAGAACGCATCCGCCACGGGCTGGATCTGTATGAAGCACGCTATGCGCCGCTGCTGATCTTCACCGGTGGCTATGGCGGCACCGGTGCGCGCTTCTCCGAGTCGCAGGTGGCGCGGCGCTATGCGCTGAAGCATGGCGTGCCGGACGATGCGATCCTGATCGAAACCGCTTCGCGCAATACCGTGCAGAACCTGGTTGAAGCCAAGCGGCTGATGGACCAGCGCGGCCTGCACCGGGTGATCGTCGTCAGCGATCCGCTGCACATGGCGCGCGCGCTGCGCCTGAGCAAGGCGCTCGGCATCGATGCGCTGGCCTCGTCCACGCCCAGCACGCGCTTCCGCAGCTTCCACACCAGCTGGCGCTTCCTGGTGCAGGAAATCTATTTCTTCCACCGCGACTTGGTGCGCCCGCCGTTGAGTTCGCCGGCCAATACCTGAGGGCGGAAGCCTGCGTTGCGCGCGGCGTCGCATTGGGTAGTGCCGGCCGCTGGCCGGCAGATGCCCACCAGGGAATCGTGAGGTTGCCGGCCAGCGGCCGGCACTACCAGACGATCAGGTCTGCTTGCGGCGGATCGGAATCGCCGACACCGGCACCGAGGCGACGTCATGCCCGCCTTCGCGGATCGGCGCGCCCGGGTCCGGTGCCCAGGCGTGGGCATAGATCACTTCCCAGCTGCTGGGCAGCTTGCCGTCGGCGCGCCGCATCGGTTCGTACGCCGCCGCCGCCGCCGCGAAACGACCACGCCCGGTCAGCGTATGGCGGCGGTCCACCCGCGCGTTGGTCGCACCCATCGCGCGCAGCTCGCGCATCAGCGAGGGCAGGTCGTCGTAGGTCAGGGTGAACAGATCGCGGTCCAGCACCGGGTCGCGGAAGCCGGCCATCATCAGCGCGTCGCCGAACTGGGCGATCTGCGCGAAGCGGCTCACGTGCGGACGATCATCGGCGGCGGCGAACGCTTCGTTGAGTTCCACCAGGGTTTCCGGGCCGAAGGTCGAGCACAGAAGCAGGCCCCCGGGCTTGAGCACGCGACGGAATCCGGCGAACACCGCCGGCAGGTCGTCCACCCACTGCAGGCACAGGTTGCTGAAGATCACATCCACGCTGTTGTCGGCCAGCGGCAGCGCGGCGGCATCGCCGCACAGGCGCTGGAACGGCTTCCACCACCCGGCCTGGCGCTTGGCCTGGTCCAGCATCGGCAGCGCCACATCCAGCGCGATCACCTGCGCCTTCGGCCAGCGCTTCTTCATCAACGCGCTGGCATGGCCGGTACCCGCGCCGATGTCCAGCACCACCTCGGGCTTGCGTGCCTCCAGGTAGTCCAGCGATTCGATCAGTCGCGACTGCACCTCGCGCTGCAGGGCGGCGGCGGCGTCGTAGCTGCTGGCGGCACGCGCGAACGCGCGGCGGACGTGGCGGGCATCGAAGTGGGACGGCATTGCGAAAGTCTCTTAGAACGTACCGGGGTAGGCGCCGCCGTCGATCAGCAGGTTCTGCCCGGTGAGGTAACCGGCCTGCGCACTGCACAGGAAGGCGCAGGCGGCGCCGAACTCGTCCGGCGTGCCGAAGCGGCCGGCGGGAATCTGCTGGCGGCGGCGTTCGGCCACTTCGCCAGCATCGCCGTCCTTGCCCGCACTGTGGGCGAAGTTGGCGCGCAGGCGGTCGGTGTCGAACTGGCCGGGCAGCAGGTTGTTGATGGTGACGTTGTGGGCCACGGTGCGGCGCGACAGGCCGGCGACGAAACCGGTCAGGCCGCTGCGCGCGCCGTTGGACAGCGCCAGGATGTCGATCGGGGCCTTCACCGCCGACGAGGTGATGTTGACGATGCGGCCGAAGCCGCGCTCGATCATCGCGTCGACGGTGGCGCGGATCAGCGCGATCGGCGCCAGCATGTTGGCCTCCAGCGCGGCGATCCAGTCGTCGCGCTCGAAACTGCGGAAATCGCCCGGCGGCGGGCCACCGGCATTGGTGACCAGGATGTCCACCTGTGGGCAGGCGGCCAGCGCGGCGGTACGGCCGGCCTCGGTGGTGACGTCGGCGGCGACGGCGCGTACCTCGGCAGCGCCGGGCAGCGCGCGCAATTGTTCGGCAGCGATCTGCAGTGCCGCCTCGCCACGGGCCACGATCACCACGTTGACGCCCTCACGGACCAGCGCGCGTGCGCAGCCCAGGCCGAGCCCCTTGCTGGCGCCGCAGACCAGTGCCCAGCGGCCGTTGATACCCAGATCCATGCGTCAGTCCTGCGGAATGTGGAAGGCGCTCATTTTCCGCCATCGGCCGGTGACAGGCCGGCAACAAAGTGTTGCAGGGCGGCCGCCACCTCGTCGGCATGGCCGAGGAAGGGCGCGTGGCCGCCGTGGGCGATGGTCAGCGCTTGCGCGCCCGGCGACAGCGCGGCCGCCGCCTGCATCGCGGCCGGCGACACCAGCCGGTCACGCTGGCCGGCGATCCACAGGCTGGGCTTGCCCAGCGTCGGCAGCGCGCCGCGCAGGTCGGTGTTCTCCAGCAGGCGCAGGCCCTCCAGCAGGGCGCGCTCGGTCGGTGCGCCGCGCTCGACCAGGCGCTGGCGCAGCGTGCGCAGCTCTTCGCGGGCGTGCGCCGAACCCATCACGTCCAGCGCCAGGAAGCGCTCCAGGGTGCCTGCGAAGTCGCTGGCCAGCTCGCGCCCGAACTGCTCGAACACTGCCGCTTCCACCGCGTGCGGCCAATCCTCGCCACGCACGAAGCGCGGCGTGGCGGCGATCATCGCCAGCCCGCGCACCTTTGGCAGCGTGGCCGCCGCGTGCAATGCGAACAGGCCGCCCAGTGACCAGCCGCACCACACCGCCGGTGGCGTGGCCGCGGCAATGGCACTGACCACGAATGGCAGGCGCAGCGGGGTGGTGTCTTCGCGGCTGTGTCCGTGTCCAGGCAGATCGACCCGATGCAGGGTGAACTGATCCGCCAGCCGCTCCACCAGCGGCGCGAACACGCCACCCTGCAGGGCCCAACCGTGGATCAGTACCAGGTCCGGCCCGCGGCCGGTCACTTCGATATGCATGGGCAACGACTGAAACTCAGGCAAAGGCAGGCAGCGGTGGCGGTGCAGCTTCGCGCACGGCCAGGGTCACGCGGTCACGCGCGCTGGCAATGGCGCTGACCAGGCCGCGCACCTGTTCCGGCGTGTGCAGTGCGGACAGCGTGACGCGCAGTCGTGCCTTGCCTTCCGGCACCGTCGGCGGGCGGATCGCACCAACCAGCCAGCCGGCCTGTTCCAGCGCGGACGACATCGCCACCGCGGCGTGGTCGTCGCCGCACAGCAGCGGTTGGATCGGCGTGTCCGACGCCATCAGGTCCAGGCCGTGGCGGCGCGCTTCGCTGCGGAACAGCGCGATCAGGTCGGCCAGCTTGGTACGGCGCCAGTGGTCACGGCGCGCCAGGCGCACCGCTTCCAGCGCTGCCGCCGCCATCGCGGGCGGCACGGCGGTGGTGTAGATGTAGGGGCGCGCGGTTTCGGCCAGATGCTCGATCAGGTCGTCGCGGCCGAGCACCAGGGCACCCGAGCCGCCCAGGGCCTTGCCCAGCGTGACCAGCTGCAGCGGCACGTCGTCCACGCCGAGCCCGGCGGCGGCCACGCTGCCGCGGCCATCACCGACAACGCCCACGCCGTGCGCATCGTCGACATAGAACAGTGCCTGTTGCAGGCGTGCAACCAGCGACAATGCACGCAGCGGCGCGATGTCGCCATCCATGCTGAAGACACCGTCGGTGGCCAACATCGCCGCGCCATCGGGCGCATGCTTGAGCTGGCGCATCGCGCCCTCCGCATCCAGGTGCGGATAGCGGCGCAGGCGCGCACCGGCCAGTCGCGTCGCGTCGAGCAGGCTGGCGTGGTTGAGCTTGTCCTGCACGCACACGTCGTTCTCTTCGCTCAGCAGCGCCTGCTGCACCGCCAGGTTGGCGGCGAAACCACTGCCGAACAGCAGCGCACGCGGATAGCCCAGCCACTCGGCCACTTCGCGCTCCAGCGCCTCATGCAGCGCGTGGTGGCCGCAGACCAGGTGCGAGGCACCGGCGCCAGCGCCTTCGCGCGCGGCGGCGTCCTGCAGTGCGTTGACCACGCTGAACTGCTGGGCCAGGCCGAGGTAGTCGTTGCTGCAGAAGCCGGTCAGCCAGTGGCCGTCCACTTCCAGGCGCACGCCATCACGACGGCTGACCGTGCGTCGCGGGCGGCGGCGGCCTTGGGCATCGCGCAGGGCGCGTTGGGCATGGAGTCGTGCGGTCAGGTCGGGGCGGGCCATGGCGGCTGAATGCGGCGACGGGGCGGCTAGGGTAGCGCGTTGCCGCGACGCCTGCCTGTGCCCCGCCTCAGGCTGCGTGCGCGCAACCGCAGCCGGGCGCATCGGCGCTGATATCGGCATGCACGGTACCGCCGTGGTCATGGCCCTCGGCGTCCACCTGCACCGCCATCGGCTGCAGCCCGAGCCGGGCGAACAGCGCCAGGTCGCGTTCGCTCTCCGGATTGCCGGTGGTCAACAGCTTGTCGCCGTAGAAGATCGAATTGGCACCGGCCAGGAAGCACAGCGCCTGCAGCTCGTCGCTCATCGCTTCGCGACCGGCCGACAGCCGCACCATCGAGCGCGGCATGGCAATGCGTGCCACCGCGATCATGCGCACGAACTCGAACGGGTCCAGTTCGGCACTGCCATGCAGCGGCGTGCCCGCCACCTGTACCAGCTTGTTGATCGGCACCGAATCGGGATGTGCCGGCAGCGAGGCCAGCGCCAGCAGCAGGCCGACGCGCTGCGCGCGCGTCTCGCCCATGCCGACGATACCACCGCAGCAGGTCTTCAAGCCGGCATCGCGCACGTGCTCCAGCGTGTCCAGGCGGTCCTGGTACTGGCGCGTGTGGATGATCGAATCGTAGTAATCCGGCGCGGTGTCGAGGTTGTGGTTGTAGTAGTCCAGGCCCGCATCCTTCAGCGCACGCGCCTGCTCGCCACTGAGCATGCCCAGCGTGGCGCAGGTCTCCAGGCCCAGCGCCTTCACCCCGGCGATCATCGCCGCCACCTTCGGAATGTCGCGGTCCTTCGGCGATCGCCACGCGGCGCCCATGCAGAAGCGCGATGCACCGGCGGACTTGGCCTGGCGCGCCTTGGCCAGCACCGCGTCGGTCTCCATCAGCTTCTGCGCGTTCACCCCGGTGCTGTAGCGCTGCGCCTGCGGGCAGTACGCGCAGTCTTCCGGGCAGCCTCCGGTCTTCACCGACAACAGCGTGGACACCTGCACCTGCGCCGGATCGAAGTGCTCGCGGTGCACCGCGGCGGCGCGGAACAGCAACTCGGGAAACGGCAGATCGAACAGCGCCTGCAGTTCGTCGTGTTGCCAGTCGTGGCGGATGGCAGCAGCCATGGCGGGACCTTGGATACGAGTGGAGCGAGGGCGGCAGTGTGGGTGGGCGCGGGGAGGCTGTCAACCATTTCAATTTTAATTTGGTTTACGGATCGTCGGCGCAATAGAGCATCGAGCGAAGCGCCGCATTTCACCGCATGCTGCAAGGCGTCCAGCCACAGTGCCTGCTGCACAACGCAAGTGCTGGCGCGCAGACTCTTTCCCATGTTTGATCTTTACCGCCTTCGTGGCCGCATCACCGCGCTGGTCCTCAGCGAGGCCTGGCGCCGCCGCGCCGCGCTGTGGGGCGGCGCGGTGGCCGTGGCACTGGTGGCGATCCTGTTTGCCAAGGCCAGCGATGCGGCCTTCCATCTGTTCCAGCGCATCACCTCGCACTCGCCGTGGTGGGCCCTGCTGCTCACGCCGGGCATCTTCGCGCTGCTGGCCTGGCTCACTTCCGGCGTGCTGAAGCCCACGCGGGGCAGCGGCATTCCGCAGGTCATCGCTGCGCTGGACAAGGCCGATGAGCCGTTCCGGAAAACCAACCTTTCCCCAGCGGTTTCGGCCGGCAAGCTGCTGCTGACCTCGCTGTCGCTGCTGGGGGGCGCATCGGTCGGGCGCGAGGGGCCCACCGTGCACGTAGGCGCAAGCCTGATGTATCTGTTCGGCCGCTGGTTCGGCTTCAAGGATCCCCGCGAGCTCTCGCACTTTCTGTTGGCCGGGGGCGCTGCTGGTATTGCGGCGGCGTTCAACACGCCGCTGGCCGGCATCGTCTTCGCCATCGAGGAGCTCAGCGGCCGTTTTGAACATCGCTTCTCCGGCACCCTGTTGACCGCGGTGATCGTCGGCGGCGTGGTATCGCTCGGCCTGTTGGGCAACTACACCTATTTCGGCCATGTGAGCGCGCGTCTGCCGCTCGGCCAGGGCTGGCTGGCGATCCTGCTGTGCGGCGTGGTGGCGGGCCTGCTGGGCGGGCTGTTCGCACGTGCGGTACTGTCCAGCGCGGCGGGCCGTCCGCGTTGGCTGGGGCAGCTGCGGCAGCGGCATCCGGTCTTGCTGGCCGCGGGCTGCGGCCTGGTGGTGGTCGTGCTGGCCCTGGTGTTCGGCGAAGGCGCGTTCGGCACCGGTTACGAACAAGCGCGCAGCCTGGTGCAGGGCCAGGCGCTGGTCGGCCACGAGTTCGGGTTGATGAAGCTGCTGGCCAACCTGGCCTCGTACGTGGCGGGCATTCCCGGTGGCCTGTTCTCACCTGCGTTGGCGGTCGGCGCGGGACTCGGCCACAACCTGTCAGTGCTGATGCCGGGCGTTGACCCGCGCGCGTTCGTGTTGCTGGGCATGTGCGCCTACCTGACCGGTGTGACCCAGGCACCACTGACCTCGGCGGTGATCTCGCTGGAGCTGACCGACAGCGGTGATCTGCTGCTGCCGATCCTGGCCACGGTGCTGATCGCGCGTGGCGTGTCCGGGCTGGTGTGCCGCGTGCCGATCTACCGCGGGTTGGCGGAGTTGTTGATGGTGCCGCAAGCAGAGTCAGCGGATAGGCATCGCTGATTGCCTTGATCGACAGGATAAATCAGGCCGCAATCTTCACTTTTGCAGTGAAGCTGATTCCCCGTTGCACCGTCTACCCGATGCCAGGTGCGCCGCTGAAGATGCACCCACGCCGGGGCTGCACCCGGACCTGCATCGAGAGCGACCATGATCAACTGCCGTATCCGCCGTCTGGCGGCTGCCGTCCTGGCCCTGGCCAGTTCCCCCATGCTGGCGATCGCCGGTACCCCATTGCTGCCCAGCGAGCGCAGCATCGGCACCCTCGAACCGGTGGCGCGTTTCGAGGGCGCCATGCCCACCAGTGTGGCGGTCTCCGAAACCGGGAGGATCTTCGTCAACTTCCCGCGCTGGGGCGATGAGGTGCCCTACAGCGTGGCCGAGTGGCGCGACGGCCGCGCCGTGCCCTATCCGGATGCGCGCATCAACCGCAAGGACGGTCCCGATCCGGCGGCCCACTTCATCAGCGTGCAGAGTGTGGTGGCCGATGGCCAGGGTCGGTTGTGGGTGCTGGACACCGCCGCGCCCGGGTTCTCTGCACCACAGGCCGGCGGCGCCAAGCTGGTGGCGATCGATCTGGCCACCAATACCGTGGCCAGAACGCTGGTGTTCCCGGCCAACGTCATCGACGCGCGCACCTACGTCAACGATGTGCGCTTCGATTTCCGTGTCGGTCGCGAGGGCGTCGCCTACGTGACCGACTCGTCGCTGAGCGGCATCGGCGGCATCATCGTGATTGACCTCGCTACCGGCGCCGCGTCCAAGCGCCTGATCGGTCATGTGTCAACATCGGCGGATCCGGCATTCGTACCGATCGTGGAAGGACAGCAGATGCGGCTGCGTAACGCCGATGGTTCGTCGGCGCCGTTCACCGTGGCCGCCGATGGCATCGCCCTGTCGCCCGATGGTGGCACCCTGTTCTACACACCCTTGTCCAGCCGTCATCTGTACAGCGTGCCGACCGCGCTGCTGCGCGACCCGAAGCTGAGTGAAGCGGAACTGGCGGCGGCGGTGGTCGACCTGGGCGACAAGGGCGCCTCCGATGGCATGGAGATGGATGCCAACGGGCGGTTGTATGCCAGCGACTACGAGCACAACGCCATCCATGCCCGCGACGCGCAGGGGCGCTGGACGACCGTGGTGCACGATCCACGCATCCTGTGGCCCGATACCTTGTCGATGGGGCCCGATGGCTATCTGTACTTCACCGCCAACCAGCTGCACCGGCAGGCCGGATTCAATGGTGGCGTGGATCGCCGGCAGACGCCGTACATGGTGTATCGCACCCGGGTGGATGCGAAGCCTGCGCCAACGCGGTGAAGTGATCGGGGCAGGAGGCGGGCGATGAAAATGCCTACGGGTCGTTGAGGGCGCCCCCGATAGCAACCCGCTGAGGGCGGCGACATGCTGAAGTGCATGTCTGCCTTCTTCGACCCGGTCCGCCACGTGCAGGCCGCACTTCGCGTGCTGCTACCGCTGCGCTGCCTGGTCTGCGGTGACCCGGGCCACGATGGACTCGATCTCTGTGATGCCTGCCTGGCCGGACTGCCCTGGGCCGGCCGGGCCTGCCTGCGCTGCGCGTTGCCGTTGCCCGAGACCGCGTTGATCGTCTGCGGCACCTGCCGCGAGGAGGTACCGCCGCAGGCCGCCACGCATGCCAGCCTGCTGTACCTGCCGCCTGTGGATCAGCTGCTTGTGCGCTACAAGTTCCATCAGGATCTGTCGGTCGGGCGCCTGCTTGCGCAGCTGATGCAGCGCGCACCACCACCCTGGTCGTGCGCGTCGCTGGTGCCGGTGCCGCTGCATGGGCGGCGCCTGCGCCAGCGCGGCTACAACCAGGCCGCCGAACTGTGCCGGTTGCTGCCGATGCCGGTCTGGCAGGGGCTGTACCGGCGGCGGCATACCGCACCACAGTCCGAGCGTACGGCCGAACAGCGCCGGGAAAATCTGTTCGACGCGTTTGCGGTTCGTGGTCCGGTGCCCACGCGGCTGACCGTGGTCGATGACGTGATGACCACCGGCAGCACGGTGATGGAGGTTGCCGAGACGCTGCGCCTGGTCGGTGCTGCGGAGGTGCGCGTCTGGGTCTGTGCGCGGGCGCCGTGATCCCCCTCTTCATCACAACGGGCTAGGATAAACCCGATTCCGGATCGAAGGAGTGGCCATGAATTCCCCCTTGTCTCCCCTGTTGTCGGCAATCGGCCGTAGCTGGTGGATCCTCCTGCTGTATGGCCTGGTCGCTCTCGGCTTCGGCATCATCGCCATCGGCTGGCCCTTGTCGGCGGCCATGGCACTGGCCTGGACGCTGGGCGTGATGGCCATCATCGAGGGCGTCATCAGCCTGTTCGCATTGATCAATGGCGGCAGCGGCGCGTCCCGCGGCTGGCTGGCGCTGTACGCCCTCGCCTCGCTGGGCTTCGGTATCCTGGCGGTGATCAATCCGCTGGCCACCGCCAGCGTGCTGGTGCTGTTCTTGGCGGCGTGGCTGCTGGTGGCCGGCATCTATCGCATCGTATTCGCGATCCGCGTGCGCAAGCAGATCCAGGGCGAATGGTTGCTGATCCTCAGCGGCGTGCTGGCCGTGGTGCTGGGCCTGTTGTTTGCGGCCAACCCGTATGCCGGCGTGGCGGTCACCACGCTGTGGATCGGTATCGGCAGCCTGCTGTACGGCCTGCTGCAGGTGCTGGTGGCATTCAAGCTGCGGAAGCTGAAGTGAGAACGGCGCTTCCGCTGTTGCTGGGCGTGGCCTTGACCCTGGCCGGCTGCATGCCGGGCGCCACGCCCGCAGTGCAGACAGTCGAGCGCCATGCACCGCGCCCCGGTGTGGATGTGCGCCTGAGCGCGGTCGATGCGGATGGCAAGGGCACGCAAGCGCAGTGGCAGGGCGAGACCCTGGCGCTGCGCGAGCCGCCGATTGCCGACAGTGCAGATATCGCCGATGTGCGCTATGTGCTGGACGCGGGCCAGGAGCCCGGCCTGCAGATCCGGTATCGGCCAGAAGCACGCCAACGCATCCACGATGGCACGGCGGCGCTGGTGGGGCAACGAGCGGCGATCAGCGTGGATGGTCGCGTGCTGATGGTGGCGACGGTGAAAGGCCCGTTCGGTGAATCGATGATGCTGAGCGGGCTGCCGAGCGTTGCCGAGGCGCAGGCGTTGGCCAGGCATATCACCGGGAAGTGATGGCAGCGGTAGAGTCGACTGTTAGTCGACTCACGCGCGTAGCGCGGCGTTCCTGGTGTTGGAGCGAAGAGCAGTCGACCAACAGTCGACTCTACCCGGTCTGCGTGCCGCACCCATCGGCGTGCCATACCGTCATCGGCGGGCCATACCCCGTTGGCATGTCATGGGGTATGGCCGACGCCAGGTGCAGGCGCTGTCAGCCCCGCTTTCCCGCGAACCGTGCCTCGATCTCCTCCAGTGACTTGCCCTTGGTCTCCGGCAGCCAGAACGCGGCTACCAGGAAGAACACGAAGGTGCAGGCCGCCCAGAACACGAACATGCTGGCGTAGCCGTAGTGGCCCACCGTCGGCAGGAAGATGGCGGCGATGGTGGTCGACACGAACTGGTTGATCAGCAGTGCGATGCTCATGCCGTTGGAGCGGATGCGGTTCGGCATCAGCTCCGACAGTGCCAGCCACACGCACACGCCGGGGCCGACCGCGAAGAACGCGACGAACACCAGGATGCAGGCGGCCACGGCCCAGCCGTGTGCCGGTGGCGGCACCGGGCCGATGCGCGCCTGTTCGATGCGCAGCGGCGCCTGCGCGGCACTGGCCGGGTCGGCGAACGGGTTCAGATGCAGCTTGCGGAAGAACGCACCAATCACACTGTCGGGCTGCACGGTGCCGGCGCGCTCGATGCGCAGCTCGCGATCGGTCAGGTTGTCGCTGCGCAGGGCGCGCACGTTGGTAAAGTCACCATAAGCGTAAGACACAGTCAGCTGCATCGGTCGGCCCTGGCTGTCGATCCCCACGCCCAGGCGCTGCCACTGTGCGTCATCAAGCACCAGCTGCAGGCCGTCGCCGCTGACCGCGGCCTGCAGCTGCGGCTGCACATCGGCACGGCCGCGCTCGGCCTGGAAGAACAGCGTGGCCGCGGCCAGCAGCGCCACGCAGATGCCACCACTGCCGAGCATCAGCAGGAACTTGCGGCCCTTGCGGTCGACCAGCAGCAACGCGACCACGGTCATCACCGCATTGAGCAGCTTGATCGCCACGTCGGCGCCGTTGGCCACTGAACCGGACAGGCCGGCCTGGTTGAGGATGTTCACCGCGTAGGCCAGCACCGAGTTGATGCCGGTGGCCTGGGTGCAGGCCAGCACCACGCAGGCGAGCAGGAACGGCACCACGTAGCGGCGGCTGAGCAGCGGATCGCGCTTGCCGTCGCTGCTGCTCGACTCCGGCGCCTGGATCTGGGCCAGGGTGGGCTCGACATCTGCGGCGGGCAGGACGCGCTGGAGGCTGCGGCGGGCTTCATCGATGCGACCGCGGCGCACCAGCCAGCGTGGTGATTCGGACAGCCAGAAGATGCCGGCGCAGAACAGCAGGCCCGGCGCCAGGCAGGTCCAGAAGATGGTGCGCCAGGCGTGGTCCTTCACCGTGAACAGTTCCTGCGCCTGCTGCGCGACCGGCAGCGAACGCACGGCTTCGGCGGCGGCATCGACGGCGTGGGCGTGGTACAGGCCGATCAGGGCTGCCAGCACCAGGCCAACGGTCAGCAGCAGCTGGAACATCGCCGCGCCGCGCCCACGTCGCTCGGGGCTGAGCACTTCGGCCAGGTACAGTGGAATCACTACGCCGATCAAACCGCCACTGATGCCCTGCAGCAGGCGCCCCAGCAGCAGCGGCGTGTAGCCGGAGGCCAGTGCCATGATCGGAATCGAGGCGGTGAACAGCAGGCCGGCCAGCAGCATCGCGCCGCGGCGGCCGATCAGGTCGGCAACGATGCCGGCGAACAGCGAGGACAGCACGCTGCCCAGCAGTACCGCTGCCACCACGAAGCCGAGCTGCTGGCTGCTGAGCTGCCAGGCGTGGCTGGCAGTTGCTTCAAGATAGGGCAGGGCGCCGGCGATGATGCCGATGTCGATGCCGTACAGCAGGCCACCCAGGCCGCCGATGAAGAGCAGGTAGCGTACGGGCCAGCGCGGAGCGGTGCGTGCAGTCATCGGCATATCCCAGAAGGTGTTTCGGTGCGGATTGCTTTCTGTAGAGTCGAGCCATGCTTGACTGACCGCGCATGGCGCGGCAGAGCAGTCGAGCATGGCTCGACTCTACAAAGGCGCGGTGCGTCAGGCTGGTGTTGCGTTCAGATCGACCACGCGCCCACCCACCACCACCTGCTGCAGGCGCAGTTCGGCGTCCAGCACCACCAGGTCGGCGCGGGCGTCGGGCGCGATGCAGCCGCGATCGCCCAGGCCCAGGTAGTCGGCCGGGAAGGTGGAAACACGCTGCGAGGCATCGGCCAGCTCCAGGCCCACACGCACCAGGTTGCGCAGCGCCTGGTCCATGGTCAGCGCGCTGCCGGCCAGCGAACCCGTGGCCAGGCGCACGCAGCCGCCGCACTTGTGCACGCGCTGCTCGCCCAGTGCGTACTCGCCATCGGGCATGCCGGTGGCGGCGGTGGCGTCGGTCACCGCGTACAGGCGTGGGATCGCGCGCGCGGCCAGGCGGATCACGCCGGGATGGATGTGCTGCAGGTCGGGAATGATCTCGGCGTACTGTGCATGCGCGAGTGCCGCCGCCGCGATGCCCGGGCGATAGTGATCGACGCCGGTCATGCCGTTGAACAGATGGGTGAAGCCAGAGGCACCGGCCTGCAGCGCAGCAACACCTTCTTCGTAGGTACCGGCGCTGTGGCCGAGCTGCACGCGGATGCCCATTGCCGAAAGCGCGGGAATCAGCGCGGTGTGCTCGCCGATCTCCGGCGCCAGCGTCATCACCCGGATCGGCGCCAGCGCGTGCAGTTGCTGCACCAGTGCCAGCGTCGCCTCGATCGTCCGATTGGGCTGTGCACCCAGGCGCTGCGGGCTGATGAACGGCCCTTCCAGGTGCACGCCGACGATGCTGGCGGCGTCGGCATCGGGCGCCGCCATCGCCGCAGCCACGCCGTGCAGCGCGTGCTCGATCTCATCCAGGCCGGCGGTCATGGTGGTCGCCAGCAGCGTGGTGGTACCGAAGCGCAGATGGGTGCGGGCGATGGTGCGCGCCACGTCGCCGCCCTGCATCAGGTCCACCCCTGCAGCGCCGTGCACATGCAGGTCGATGAAGCCGGGCAGGATCACCGGCAGCTGCAGGTCATCAGCGCCGCTGTGGTCGTCCACCTGCAGCTGGCGCACGTGGGAATCGAAGTGGACGTGGCCACGCCGCCAACCCAGCGGGGTGAGGATGCGGCCATGCAGGGAACGGGTGTCGCTCATGCGGTGGGCTCGGCGATGATCACCTCTATGCCCAATCGCTGCAGTCCCTCGCGGGACGCGTCGTCGATGCCGGCATCGGTGATGATGGTGTGGATCTGATCCAGCAGGGCGATGCGGTGCAGGCTGACGCGCCCGAACTTGGAGGCGTCGGTCAGCACCACGATGCGGCGTGCACGCTCGACCATGCGATGGTTGAGGCGGGCTTCGGCTTCGTCATGGGTGGTCAACCCGAACTGCAGGTCCAGGCCATCCACGCCCAGGAACAGCGTGTCGAAGCTGTAGGAGTTGAGGCTGGCTTCGGCCTGGCTGCCCTGCAGCGACAGCGACTGCTGGCGCAGCAGGCCGCCGGTCAGCAGCACGTTGATGCCGGCCGCGTTGGCCAGTTCCCAGGCGATGTTCAGCCCGTTGGTCATCACCGTCACGTCGCGCTGCGTGCGCAGGTGGCGGGCCAGGGTCATCGTGGTCGAGCCGGAGTCGATGATGATGTTGTCACCAGGCCGTACCAGGCGCGCGGCACACGCGCCGATCGATTCCTTCAGCGGCAGGTTCAGTGCGTCCTTTTCGTGGATGTCCTGTTCCTGCGGCGGCGTGCGCACCAGCGTGGCGCCACCGTGGGTACGGTTGGCCAGGCCCTGCGATTCGAAATGGGTCAGGTCGGCACGGATGGTCACCGCCGACACGCCGAAGCGCTCGACCAGATCGGCCACCTGCACCGAGCCGTGCTCGATCAGCAGCTGCAGGATCTGTTGCCGGCGGGAGCGGGTGTTGCGCATGGCCATTCTCGGTTTCGCGGGGAAAGGTAGAGATTAGCCGTTCGCAGCAACTGCGGCAGCCGAACGTGCGTTCTGCGTGCGGGTTCCGGCCTGGTTGGCGCTGCAGGCACGGGCGTACTCACCCAGGCACAGGCCGATACGGTGCTGCACCAGTGCGGTGGGGGTGTTGGCCAGGGTGCCTTCGCGCACGGCGCGGTACTGTTCCGGCAGGTACTGGCTGAGCAGCACCAGCGGCGGCGCGTGCTGTTCCAGGTTGGCGAACAGGGTCTCCACCGCCTGTACCAGCGCCGGCTCGCCCCAGTAGTAGCGGCAGCGGTCGCTGAAGGAGTAACTGCGCAGCAGGCGCAGCGCTGCCTCATCGCCCTGGTAGTAGGACTGCCAGTACTTCGGCTGCGCCACCATCACCTCGTCCAGCACCTGCGGCAGGCGCGAGCATTGTGCGGCCGGCAGCAGTTCTGCCTCGATCGCGGCCAGCGCGAACAGCGCTTCGCGGTAGGCGAAGGTCGCCGCCGGGCCGACCTTGAGGATGGCGAAGTGGTCGCGCACCAGCGCGTGCAGGCCGCTTTCGCGCTGGTAGTCGGTGGAGTGCGCCTCGAACACGATGCGTGGCTGCTGTTCCAGGAAGTCGGCCAGCGTGCTGGCGGCGGCCGGGTCGTATTCGTGCACGCTGCTGTGGTCGAAGTCGACGCCCGGCTGCACCACCATCGCGATCACGCGCTGCCACGCATCACGCAGCTGCGGCGTGTCGAACGCCTGCTGGTGGATGGCCAGGGTCTGCGCGGCGGCGGCCGGCGTGGTCACCTGCAGTCCCTCGGCAAGCGAGGCTTCTCCACCGGGAATCGGCACCTCGGTACCGATCACGTAGACCGGCGGCGGCAGGCCGTGTTCGGCGGCGGTGCGTTCGGCGATCTCGGCCAGCTCGGCCGAGCGTGCGGCAACGATGGCATCGGGCAGCGGCACCGGGTCATCGGCGCAGGACATGCTGCAGTCGAGATGGATCTTGTGGAAACCGGCGGCGACGTAGGCTTCGATCAGCACGCGCGCGTGGGTCATCGCTTCGGCGGCCGGGCGCTTCTGCCAGGCATTCGGGCCAAGGTGGTCACCGCCGAGGATCAGCCGTTCGCGCGGGAAGCCTTCCTCATCGGCCAGGGCGCCGACGTAATCGCGGTACTGCGGCGGGGTCATGCCGGTATAGCCGCCGAACTGATCGACCTGGTTGGAGGTGGCCTCGACCAGCAGCACGGTGCCGTGTGCCAGCGCCACGTGCATGGCCGCGCGCAGCACCTGCTCGTTGCTGCAGCAGACGCTGTACAGGCCGACGTTGGCACCGGCGCGGTGGGAGGCAAGCAGGGTCTGCAACGGGGACATGGTCAGGCTCCGGACATCAGGAAAACGAGGGTTGGCAGGCGAGCAGGGCGGCACCACGTGCGCCACCGGCATCGCCGAAGCGCGGCGGCACGATCGGGGGTACCTGCACGCCGTTGAACAGATGGGCAGCGATGGCCGACGGCAGCTGCTGGTACAGCGGCGCGTACTGCGAGAGACCTCCGCCGAGCACGATCACGTGCGGGTCCAGCGCCAGCACCAGCGCGGCCAGGCTGTGGCCAAGCAGATCGCGGTGGATGTCCAGCGCCTTGCGCGCACGTGCATCGCCGGCTTCGGCCAGGGCGATCACGGCGCTGGCGTCGGCGGCGCTGCCACCGAGGTGCCGCTCGATCATCGCCACACCGCTGCCGGACACATAGCGCTCCACGCAGCCCTGCAGGCCGCAGCCGCAGTCCAGCAGCGGCAGGCCATGGCGCTGCAGCAGATGGCCGGGCACGCTCCAGTGGCCCCATTCGCCGGCCAGGCCGTTGAAGCCGGACAGCAGCCGGCCGTGCAGGCAGAAGCCGCCGCCGGCACCAGTGCCGAGGATGGCGCCGAACATGCTGGGGTAGCCGTCAGCCGCGCCGCCGTGCGCTTCAGACAGGGCAAAGCACTGCAGATCGTTGCCGAAGTGGAGCGGGCGCTGCAGGCGTGCCTGCAGATCCTGCGCCACGCATTGGCCGGTCAGTGCAGGCACGTTCGCGCTGAGCTGGCGACCGCTGCGGCGGTCACGCACGCCGGGCAGGGCGATGCCGATGGCCGCATCGCTGCGGCCGAGGGCGGCGTCCGCCTCGGCCACCAGCGCCACCACCGCCTGCAGGAAGCCGTCGTAGTCACCCTGTGGGGTGGCCACGCGGCGGCGCCAGGTGACCTGCATCGCCGCATCGCACGCCACCAGCTCGATCTTGGTGCCGCCGATGTCGATGCCGTAGCAGGCGTGGGCGATCAGCTCAGCCATGGTGGATGGTGACGCCCTTGACGACGCGGTTGACGGTGCCGTCCGGGAACGGGTTGTCCGGGGTCAGGCCAAGCGCGGCCGAGCGCTGCAGCGCGAACAGCTGCGCGAAGCCCAGCCACACTGGCGCCAGCCACGGATCGTCCAGTGCCGGCACGGTGAGGGTGTATTCGTCATCGGCGCCGATGTCCGAATGCGGGCCGATTGCCAGCACCTGGCCGGCCACGCCGTCGCGGCGCAGTTCTTCCAGCAGGTCCTGTTCGTAGCGGCGCGCCAGCGGCTGCACGCTGCGCAGCACCACCACCAGGGTGTTGCCATCCAGCGTCGACTTCGGCCCATGACGGAAGCCCAGCGGGGTGTTGGCCAGCGCCAGCACGCGGCCAGCGGTCAGTTCCAGCACCTTCAGCGCGCACTCGCGTGCCAGCGCTTCCAGCGGGCCGCTGCCGAGGTAGATGATGCGGTTGAACGGGCGCTGCGCCAGCGCCGCCACCGGTGCGTCCCACTGCGCCTGGCCTTCGCGGGCCAGCGCGGCGATCTGCTTCAGGCGCGCCACGCGCGCATCCCACGGCGAACGATCGAACACGCTCAGCGCGGCCAGCAGCATGCAGGTCAGGCTGCTGGTCATGGCGAAGGCGCGGTCGCAGCTGGCCGACGGCATCAGCAGGGTGCAGGTATCGGCACGGCCGGCCCCACGGCGGGCCAGTTCGCCATCGGCGTTGCAGGTGATGTCGAGGAAGCGCGCGTCATCCACGTCGCTGCGCACGCGGTCAACCGCCGCCACGCTTTCCGGGCTGGAACCGCTGCGGCCGAACGAGACCAGCAGGGTCGGGCGGTCGCGCTGCAGGTACAGCGCCGGGTGGGTCAGCAGGCTGGTGGTGTGCACCACGCGCACATCGGCTGGCCACTGCGCGTTGATCGCGTCGGCCACCATTTCGGCGATGAAGCCGGAGCTGCCGGCGCCGGTGAACAGCACGCGCTGGTTGGGATCGTTGAGGCTGTCGCCGAGGAAGGCCTGCAGGCGGTCGCGGGCACGCGACAGGTCCTGTGCAAGGGCTTCCCACAGCGCAGGCTGCTGGGCGATTTCGGTAGCGGTATCGGCTCCGCCAAGGCGCTGCCAGGCGGACACATCGGAAAGCAGGGTGACGTCCATTCGGAGGTTCCAGTTGGGCCAGCGCACCATCTGCGTTTTCTTTCGAAATGTCAAATAGCGAAAGTAAAAAGAAAGAAAATGTGACGCCGACTTCGCTCCGCCCAGAGCACGTCGGAAAACGCAAGAATCCGCCGGATGCCGTATCGCACAATGCTTAACAGGCGTCTGCAAGCGATTACACAAAGTATTGCGGCGCAACAACTTTCGTTTCAATGGAATATATCTTCCTTTTTCCTTTCAATTTGTTGACATCTTTCGAATCGCTGCCCTAGAGTCGGCCCAATCGCTTTCGAAACGCCCGGTGAACGGGTTGGGAGTCCGCGTGGAAAACTGCGTTCGTCGCTCGCCGCTGATGCTGGCCCTGTTGCCGGCATTGATGCTGGCGTCCATGCCGGCCCAGGCCGAGCCGGTCGGCAACCTGCGTTCGGTTGCCGCCAGCGCCAGCGGCGACGGCGTGCAGGGCTGGGACCTGCAGACCGACAAGGGCGCGCGCATCCGCATCGAACTGCCGGCCACCGACATCATCCGCGTGCAGGCCGGCCGCAACGGCACGCTGACCGGTGCCGGTGACAAGGCCGCACCGATCGTGCTGCCGCAGCCCAAGGCGAACGTGAAGGCGCAGCTGGAAGAAGACGCACAGGAAATCCGCGTGCGCACCGATGCACTGGTCCTGCATGTACAGCGGCAGCCGCTGCGCATGCGCCTGGAACGCCTGGACAACGGCCAGCCCACCGCGCTGTGGCAGGAACTGCAGCCGCTGGACCTGGATGCCACGCAGAGCGTGCAGGTGCTGTCCTCGCAGGCTGATGAAGGCTATTTCGGTGGCGGCCAGCAGAACGGCCGTTACCAGTTCAAGGGCCGCGAGCTGGACGTGTCCTACTCCGGTGGCTGGGAAGAGGGCGACCGCCCCAGCCCTGCACCGATGCTGCTGAGCAGCCGTGGCTGGGGCATGCTGCGCAACACCTGGAGCGATGGCAGCTACGATCTGCGCGAGGCCGACCAGGCCACGCTGCTGCACCGCGAAGACCGCTTCGATGCCTATTACTTCGTCGGCGCCGACCTGCCGAAACTGATCGAGCGCTACACCCAGCTGACCGGCCGCCCGAACATGGTCGCGCGCTGGGCGCTGTCCTACGGCGATGCCGATTGCTACAACGACGGTGACAATGCCAAGAAGCCCGGCACCGTGCCCGAAGGCTGGAGTGACGGCCCGACCGGCACCACGCCGGATGTGATCGACTCGGTGGCCAAGCAGTACCGCGCCCACGACATGCCCGGTGGCTGGATCCTGCCCAACGATGGCTACGGCTGCGGTTACAAGAAGCTGCCGGAAACCGTGCAGGGCTTGGCCAAGTACGGCTTCCGCACCGGCCTGTGGACCGAGAACGGCGTCGACAAGATCGCCTGGGAAGTGGGCAAGGCCGGCAGCCGCGTGCAGAAGCTGGACGTGGCCTGGACCGGCAAGGGCTACCAGTTCGCGATGGACGCCAACCGTCAGGCGTTCAACGGCATCCTCGACAATTCCGATTCGCGCCCGTTCCTGTGGACGGTGATGGGCTGGGCCGGCATCCAGCGCTATGCCGTGGCCTGGACCGGCGACCAGAGCAGCAGCTGGGATTACATCCGCTGGCACGTGCCGACCTTGGTCGGTTCGGGCCTGTCCGGCATGGCCTACGCCAGTGGCGATGTGGATGCGATCTTCGGCGGCAGCGCCGAAACCTTCACCCGCGACCTGCAGTGGAAAGCCTTCACCCCAGTGCTGATGGGCATGAGCGGCTGGTCGTCGAACGCGCGCAAGCACCCGTGGTGGTACGACGAGCCCTATCGCAGCATCAACCGCGATTACCTGAAGTTGAAGATGCGCCTGACCCCGTACATGTACGGGCTGGTGCACGAGGCTGCGCAGACCGGTGCACCGCCGGTGCGCGGCCTGATGTGGGACAACCCGCGCGACCCGCATGCGCAGGATGAAACCTACAAGTACCAGTTCCTGCTCGGCCGCGACCTGCTGGTGGCGCAGGTGTACCGCAGCCAGGCCGCCAGCCGTGGCTGGCGCCGCGACATCCACCTGCCGGCCGGCGGCTGGATCGACTACTGGGATGGCCGCCGCGTGCAGGCCGGCGCCGACGGCCGCCAGCTCGACCGCCAGGTGGACCTGGCCACGTTGCCGGTGTTCGTGCGTGCCGGTGCGATCCTGCCGATGTACCCGTCGATGCTGTTCGACGGCGAGAAGCCGCTGGATGAAGTGACGTTCGACCTGTACCCGCAGGGCGAGTCGCAGTACACGCTGTACGAAGACGATGGCAACACGCGCCGCTACCAGCAGGGTGAGTCGAGCACGCAGGTAATCCGCGTGCAGGCGCCGGCGCAGGGCAGCGGCCCGGTGCAGGTGCAGATCGATCCGGTGCAGGGCCAGTACAACGGCCAGCTGGCGCAGCGCCGTTATGGCCTGCGCGTGCTCAGCCGCCAGGCGCCGCGTGCGGTGCAGGCCGGTGGCCGCGCGTTGCCGGCGCTGGCCGATGCGGCGGCGTTCAACGGTGCGGCTGAAGGCTGGTACTTCGATGCCAACGAGCGCCGTGGCACGCTGCACGTGCGTACCGTTACCCAGGACATCCGCCAGCCGCTGCAACTGCAGCTGGACTTCGCGGTGGTCGCTGCGGCCGCCGACGATGCCTATCCGGCTGCGCCGGTGCTGGGCCGCGAACTGCCGGCCGACAGCCTGCTGGTGGTCAACCGCCCGGCCGAAGAGCCTGGCCATGCGCTGGAAAATGCCTTCGATGACGATCCGGCCACCTGGTTCCGCAGTGTGCGCAACCAGGCCGTGCGCACCGGTGCGCATGAGTGGGTGATCGGCTTCGGTGAGCGCAGGATGATCGACGGCATCGACATCGCGCCGCGCAACGACAAGAACTGGAAGCACGGCCAGGTGCGCGACTACGAGGTGTACCTGGGCGACAGCAATGGCGAGTGGGGCGAGCCGATCGCACGTGGCCGCCTGCAGTTGAAGGAGGGCGTGCAGCGCATCGCGTTCCCGGCCCATGCCGGGCGCCTGCTGCGCTTCCGCGTGCTGAGCGTGCAGAACCCCGAAGGCGACGGCGCCAGCAGCACCGACCCGATGGTCACCGCCGCACAGGGCAGTGCCCGCGCATTCGATGCACTGCAGCCACGCGACGTCGGCCCGATCGCCTTGTCCACCTTCCACATCCTCGAACACCAGGAACCGGAGCGACCGGCCCGGCAGCGCTATCTCTCCGAGCTGCCGGTGCCGGCCGCGCTGGCCAGCCAGCTGCGCACCGACCAGTCCTTCCGTGGCGACGCCGGCATGCGCATGAACGGCCTGCAGTTCCGCCGTGGCCTGGGCGTCGGCGCCAGCAGCCGCATCGACCTGCGCCTGCAGGGCGGCTGGCACCTGCTGCGTGCCGACCTCGGCATCGACGACGCCTGCCGCACCGCCGGTGGCCTGCAGTTCCAGGTCTGGGGTGACGACCGCCTGTTGTATGACAGCGGCCTGGTGAAGGCACCCGGCGTGGTCAAGCCGGAGCTGGACATCCGAGGCCTTTCCACCCTGAGCCTGCGCACGCTGGGTGCGCAGGGCAGTCAACCCGCCCAGGTCTGCGCCAACTGGGCCAATGCCGTACTGATCGGCCAGGAGGGCGACTCCGCCAGCATCGTCGCCCCATGACCCCCTCGTAACACCGCTCCTCCCCCCGCCCATTCCGACTACGGCCCTCGTGGCCGTGGCCCGGGAGCGTTTTGCCCGCCGAACGCCCACGCGCTCACTTATTGCGCTGCACCCCTGCCAGGAGAGAACCCCGATGTTGCCCGCCCGCCACCACCGCCCCCCCTGTCGTTCGATCGCTCCGCTGTCGCTGGCCATCGCCGGCGTGCTGCTGTCGGTCGCCGTTCCTGCCTTCGCCCAGGAGAGCAAGGACAAGGCCACCGACCTGGCCCGCATCGAGGTCACCGGTTCCAACATCCGCCGCACCGACGTTGAAACCGCCTCGCCGGTGCAGGTGATCAGCAAGCAGGACATCCAGAACATGGGTGCGCGCACGCTGCTGCAGGTGCTCGACAACCTGCCGGCCGCCCGCCCGGCGCAGCAGGACGCGCGTTCACTGTTCACCGGTTCCGATGGTGCCTCGCAGGCCAACCTGCGCGGCCTCGGTGCCCAGGGCACGCTGGTGCTGCTGAACGGTCGCCGCCTGTCGTACTACGGTGCACCGGCCGGCTTCCAGACCCAGTTCGTCAACATCGACGCGATCCCGGCCGCGGCCATCGAGCGCATGGAAGTGCTGACCGACGGCGCCTCGGCGGTGTACGGCACCGACGCGGTGGCCGGCGTGATCAACGTGATCACCAAGCGCAACTTCCAGGGGGCCGAGGTCAGCTTCACCAACGACACCTCTTCGCGCATCGACTCCTACGGCGAACGCCAGGCCAGCATCACCGCCGGCTTCGGTGACCTGGCCGAGAACCGCTTCAACATCTACGGCGCGGTGAACATGTACCGCCGCGACGCGATTCCGCTGAGCGATTTCTACGACAAGCGGCCCGACCAGTACTACGTCAACAATCCGAACTACCTCAACAACCTGCGCCTGGGCGTGGGCAGCAAGCCGGGTGAATTCAATCCGGGCACTTACTTCGCCTTCGATCCGGTCACCGGCCGCCGCGTGCAGGAAGCTGCGCCGGGTTGCAGGAACGTGCTGACCAGTGAAGCGGCCGGTCCGCGTTGCGTCTGGGAAACCTGGATGAATAACGAGATCGACGCTGGTGCCAAGTCCGAGCGCAACACCGCCTACCTCAACGGCACCTTCCTGGTCGGTGACAGCACCGAGATCTTCGCCGAGGCGACCTACACCGACATCGACCTGCGCGCCAACGGCGGCACGCCGCGCACCTACGGCACCACCACCGGCAACCCGACCAGCTGGTTCTCGCGCAATACCGGCAACACCGTCAACCAGTTCCTGTACCCGTTCCTGGGCCCGAACAACGAGTACAACCACGCCAGCCCGCAGATGAAGGCGATGATGGGCGGTGTGGTCGGCCTGAATTACCTGCTGCAGGATGCCGGCCCGAACTATTTCGGCCAGCGCAATACCGACAAGAGCTACCGCGTGCTGGCCGGTGCGCGTGGCAACCGGGGCGACTGGAACTGGGAAACCGCGTTCGCCAGCGCCGGCACCCACTCCACCACCTACCAGACGATCAACGTCAACACCAAGGGCTTCGAGAAGGCCTTCGGCCCGTACACGATCGATCCGGGCACCGGCCGCGTGATCATCTCCGACCATCCGGCGTACAAGTTCGGCGAGATCAGCGAAGCCAACGCCGCGCTGATCCGTGAAGCGTTCCCGACCTTCGACATCCAGTCGTGGACCCGCCTGCACACCCTCGACGGCAAGATCGAAGGCCCGCTGTTCCAGCTGCCGGCCGGTGAGATGCGTGCGGCATTCGGCTTCAACGCCAGCCGCGAAACCTTCTACACTCCGGGCAACGCCGACGCCGCCAACGGTCTGATCACCCAGCAGGGCGGTTCCTGGTTCGACGGCAAGCGCAACACCTACGCGCTGTTCGCCGAAACCGTGGCGCCGATCACCGACAAGCTGGAACTGGATGCGGCGGTGCGCGTGGACAAGTACCCGAACTTCAGCGCCAACGTGGCACCGAAGATCGGCTTCAAGTACCAGGCGTTCGACCAGCTGATGCTGCGCGGCACTTACTCCACCGGCTTCCGTGCACCGAGCCTGGCCGAGTCCGGCAATGGCGGCGTGTTCGCCCAGCTGGGCGGCTTCCGCGACGAGCTGCGCTGCAACGAGACCAACGCCATCGCCAACCTGTTGCTGAAGTCGCAGCGGCCGGGTGATGTCGACCTGGGCAAGAACATGCTGAACGTCGACTGCAGCCGCACCGTGGCCCGCATGACACAGCCGAACAAGGACCTGAAGCCGGAGAAGGCGAAGATCGCCACCCTCGGCTTCGTCTACGAGCCGGCGAGCTGGCTGTCGGTGTCGGCAGACTACTGGTTCATCTACCGCAACAACGAAATCGTCGCGCCGGACTATCGCCGCATGGAAGACATCATCTCGATGTCGCGCTCGCCGATCACCGACAGCGACCGCGCCAACCTGGCGCAGCTGGCGGCCATGTGTGCCGACCCGGCCAGTGGCGTGAGCTGCCCGTCGGTGCTGCCGGGCTATTCGGCCGGCAACGTGGCCAGCGTGGTGGGCCAGTACAAGAACCGGGGCAAGACCCTGATCGACGGCTTCGACATCGATGCGCGCAGCCGTTTCTCGCTGGGCGACTGGGGCAACCTGAACATCGGCCTGGCCGCCACCATCGCCAACCGCAACCGCTTCTACATGGATGCGGAGAACGGCTGGTACTACGGCGACGTGGTCGGCTACTACAACAACCCTCGCCTGCGTGCCACGCTCAATGCCGACTGGACCTACAAGCAGGTGACCACCAGCATGTTCGTCAACTACGTGGGCGGCACCAAGTGGGCCACCGACCAGGTTGATGAGGTGAGCAACAACAAGGAAACCTGCACCGGCGGCTACCTGGCCCTGCAGAAGAGCAAGTGCGATGGTGCGCCGTCGTGGTGGACTGCCAACATGAGTGTCACCTGGCGCCCGGATGACGCGTGGAACCTGAGCTTCACCGTCAAGAACCTGTTCAACCGCCTGCCGTTCTACGATCCGAACAGCTTCCTGGGTGACTCCAGTGACTACGCCACCATCTTCGGTCGTGGTTACAGTGTGACCATCGGCTACCGTTTCAAGTAATTCCGTTTGCGTTACCCGGCGGGCCGGCTACGGCCGGCTCGCCGCCAAGAGGAGAGATGTTTGCCATGAAGCGTAGGGAATTCATCGCGGCCAGTGCCGCTGTCGCCGCCAGCAGCCTGCTGCCGCAGACCCCGGCGTGGGCACGCGGGCGCAAAGTGCGCCTGGCCATGATCGGTACCGGCATGCGTGGCCTTGTGCTGCTGAAGGAGCTGGTGCGCCGCGACGATGTCGAGGTGGTCGCGCTGTGCGACATCGAACCGATCATGCTCGGCCGCGCCGTGGAGATGGTGACCAAGGCCGGCAAGCCGGCCCCGAAGACCTACGGCCAGGATCGCGACACCAATGCCTGGAAGCGCCTGCTGGATCAGAAGGGCATTGATGGCGTGATCATCGCCACGCCGTGGGAGTACCACGCGCCGATGGCGATTGCCGCGATGCAGGCTGGCGTGGCGGTGGGCTGCGAAGTGGTGGCCGGCATCACCCTGCAGGACCACTGGGACGTGTTGAAGACCCAGTTGAGCACCGGCACCCCGTACATGCTGCTGGAGAACGTCTGCTACCGTCGCGACGTGATGGCGGCCTTGCAGATGGTGCGCCAGGGCCTGTTCGGCGAACTGGTGCATCTGCAGGCCGGCTATCAGCACGACCTGCGCGGGGTGAAGTTCAATTCCGGCGACCCGAACCAGCCCTACGACAGCGGCGTGGAGTTCGGCCCCAAGGGCTGGAGCGAAGCACGCTGGCGCACCGAGCATTCGGTGCAGCGCAACGGCGAGCTGTACCCCAGCCACGGCATCGGCCCGTGCGCGATGTATACCGGCATCAACCGTGGCAACCGCTTCACCCATATCAATGCCTTCGCGACCAAGGCGCGTGGCCTGCACGAGTACACCGTTGCCAAGAGTGGTGGCACCACCCACCCCAGCACCAAGGTGAAGTTCAAGCTGGGCGACATCGTCACCACCACGCTGGCCTGCGAGAACGGTGAGACCATCCTGCTGCAGCACGACACTTCGCTGCCGCGCCCGTACTCGATGGGCTTCCGCGTGCAGGGCACCAAGGGCCTGTGGATGGACGTGAACCATTCGATCCACATCGAAGGCCGCAGCCCGCCGCACCAGTGGGAAGAGTTCAAGAAGTACCAGGACGAGTACGAGCATCCGCTGTGGAAACAGAATGCCGACACCGCTGCGAGTGCAGGGCATGGTGGTATGGACTGGTTCGTCATCCATGCCTTTGTTGAAGCGCTGAAGGCCAAGGCGCCGATGCCGATCGACATCTACGACGCAGTGACCTGGAGCGCGATCACCCCGCTGAGCGAGCAGTCGATCGCCAACAGCTTCCAGACCCTGGAGTTCCCGGACTTTACTGCTGGTGCGTGGAAGCAGCGCAAGCCGATCTTTGCGTTTGATGGGAAGTACTGAGATTTACCCCTTCCATGCGGTGACGGAAACGCCGGGCGATGCCCGGCGTTTCTGTTTCTGGGGCATTCGCCTTGTAGAGCCGAGCCCACGCTTGGCTGCATTTCCGACACGCCCCCCCCCGCATCAGAAAGTTCTGAAATTCGACTCATTCCACAGTTTTTTGACTTGAATGTGTAAACCACATCGGAGATAACGTCCCCATGCGGCCACGCCGCATTCCGGACCAGGGACGATCCGAAGCATGACGTGAGGAGGTTGCTGCCCACGTTCTCGTTCCCGCCGGCGCTGTGTCCGTCCAGGAAGGAGAACAGGGATGTTGAAGGCAAACTCTGGCACTTCGCTCATCAGTCTTGCGCTGTTCGTGCTGGCGTGCTCGACGTCCAGCGTGCAGGCGCAGGAGATCGAGAAGAAATGGGAAAGCTACTTCTCGATGGGAGAGCCCCGTTCCACGGAGGCGGCTGTCCAGAAAGACATACGGGCCTTCTTCGCCGAGTATGAGGTCGATAAGCCTTTCGTTTGGGAGGTCAAGCGCCAGAGGGCCCTTCCTAACAAGACGATCTATGACTATCGCGTCAAGCCCGAGAAGATCGTCACCACGGATTGGGTGTATGAGCAGAACCATCAGAAGTACGCCACGGAGGATGCCGTCCGCAGCATGTTCCTGTCGAAGAATGCGAGCGATCCGCGGTGCGCTGCCACCGTCATGACTGAAGAGGCCTGGGAGGAGGTTGGCGGGCTTGGAGTGGGAGATGACGGTAGCGTCATCAACGAAAGCAAGCGCTACAAATTCGCTAAGAACACTTATTTCGAGGGCATTAATTCCTGCAGGCAGACGGTCTTCTGGCAAAATGCATCTCGGAGTAGAACCGCAAAATGCATGAATCGCCCCATGATGATGTGGGACGATAACCTGGGCATGTGCGCCCTGATCCAGCAGGACGACCCAAACATGGCAATGCTGCTGGCGTACTGGACTTCTCCTTTGCCGCCGCAGGAGTGCAAAGTCGGTAATCCGTGCGACCCCACCACCGGCGACAAGTCTCAGCCGGAAGCGGACCTTGATCTCGGGTGGGTCCGCTTCGATCGCCAGTATCATTCCTTGACCGGCACCAGCGGCGGAGCCATGGGCCAAGGATGGACGCACTCGCACAACATTCGCCTGACGCTCGGCGTTGACGACACGGACTTTCCACCGAGTTCGGAAGTCCAGGTGGGTTTGATTGACGCTGAGGGTGGCCAGCTCGCCTTCAAGAAGGTGGGAGCGGTGTATGAGGCAATGGATGGCAGTGGGGACCGCGTGGCTCAACAGGGGAGCCTATGGTTGTTGTCGCGGGCTCAGGAGCGCATTCAGTTCGATGCCGGCGGCCTGATGCAGCGCCGCGATTTCGAAGACGGAACCTCGCTAACCTATGCACACGACAGCCGTGGCCGCCTGCTCAGCATCACCCATTCAACCGGCCGGCGCGTGGACGTCCAGTATCTCGCGCCGGGTGACGATTCGCTGATCTCGGCCCTGGTGATCGCCGGCCAGCCCGTGGTGAGCTACGCCTATTCCCCGGCCGGGGAATTGATCAGTGCGACCTACGCAGACGGTGCCAGCCGCACGTATCACTATGAGGACGCCCGCTTCCCGGGCTACCTGACCGGCATTACCGCCGAGGGCAACCAGCGTTACAGCTGGTACGGCTACGACGCCAAGGGGCGGGTCACCTGCAGCCGCCATTCCGGCGATTGCAGTCAGGCCGACGTGGGCATTGATGGCGTGCGCCTGGAGTACACCCTGGCAGGTACCACGATCGTCACCGACGCACTGGGCAAGCAGAGTACCTACGCATTGACCGCCAGCGGCGCCAGTGGCCTTCCGCGCAAGGTCAACGGCGTCACCGAGAGCAACGGCAGCATCAGTCGCACCTATCTGCCCGAGGGCACTGATTTCCGGCGCCGGCTGCAGTCGGTGACCGATCGCCGAGGCGTTGTCACCCAGTATGCCTATTCCGAGGCCAGCGATGCTGCCGCAGGCGCCATCAGCGTGACCACCACCACTGAAGCGGCCGGTACTCCGGACCAACGCGTCAGCGAAACGCGAGTGGCTCTGGACAGCAATCGGCTGGTGCAACAGACCGTCGGCAACCGTGAGATCCGCATCGTGCGCAATGCACGCCTCCAGCCGACCACCATCGCCGTGCGCGACATGGTGACCGGTGACACCCGCGTCACCACGCAGACCTACTGTGAGGCAGAGGGCCCGGAGTGCCCGCTGATGGGACTGCTGCGTAGCGTGGATGGCCCGCGTAGTGATGTGGCGGATGTCTCCACCTATGCCTACTACACCGCGGATGACGCGGCGTGCGCGGCCAATGGTGCCTGCACCTATCGCAAGGGCGACCTGCGCAGCGTGACCAATGCGCTGGGCCAGACGGTCGAGACTCTGGCCTACGACGCGTTCGGGCGGCCATTGTCGGTCAAGGACGCCAACGGCGTGGTGACTGATTACACCTACCATCCCCGCGGCTGGCCGACCTCCATCACCGTGCGCGGCGCGACCACGACCGAGGATCGGGTGACCCAGATCAGCTACTGGCCGACCGGCCAGGTGCAACAGGTCACCGAGCCTGACGGCAGCAGCGTTACCTATGTCTACGACGCCGCCCAGCGGCTGACGGATATCGCCGACAACGCCGGCAACACCATTCACTACACGCTGGACAACGCCGGCAACCGCCTCAAGGAAGACACGCTGGATACTGGCGGCACGCTGCGTCGCACCCTGGCGCGGACGTTCAACACACTTGGCCAGCTGACCGCGCTGAAGGACGCCGGCAATCATGCTACCGGCTTTGCCTACGATGCCAACGGCAACCCCCAGACGATCACCGACGCCCTGCAGCGCGTGACCAGCCAGCAGTACGACCCGCTCAACCGATTGGCGCAGATCCTGCAGGATGCCGGCGGCGTGGCGGCGGAGATCCGCAGCCAGTACAACGCGCTGGACCAGGTCACCCAGGTCACCGACCCGAAAGGCCTGCATACGACCTATGCCTACAACGGGCTCGGTGATCTGACCGGGCAGGTCAGCCCGGACAGTGGCGCCAGCAGCTTCACCGTGGACGCCGCCGGCAACCGCAAGACGGCCACCGATGCACGCGGCATCACCGCCACCTATCACTACGATGCACTCAACCGCCTGATCGGCATCGCCTATCCGGACCCCAATCTGGACGTGGGCTACAGCTATGACGTGGCGCCGGCCGCCTGTGCCGCCGACGAGCGCTTCGCCAAGGGCCGCCTGGGGCAGGTGCTGCACGCAAATGGCAGCACCCAGTACTGCCATGACCGTTTCGGCCAGGTCACCCGCAAGGTGCAGACCGTCAATGGTGTGGCCACCACTCTGCGCTATGCCTACAGCAAGTCGGGTCGCTTGACCGCGTTGACCTACCCCGACGGCAGCGTGGCCGACTACGTGCGCGATACCCAGGGCCGCATCAGCCAGATCGGCCTCACCCGCCCCGGCCAGGCGCGCCAGATCGTGGTGAACAACGTGACCTATGCGGCCTTCGGCCCGGCCACCGGCTGGGCCTATGGCAATGGGCGGCAGCTGCAGCGTCCGCTGGACTTGGACTATCGCCCGCAGGCGGTGCACGACCCGGCTGCGGGCGGTCTGTCGCTGGGCTACGGCTACGACCCGGTCGGTTCGATCACCGAGCTGAAGAACGGCGCAGGTCCGACGGTGCTGGCCAAGTACGCCTACGACACGCTGGGCCGCCTGACCCAGACCCAAGACGGCGCGACCGGCACGCCGATTGAAACCTATGCCTACGACGCCACCGGCAATCGCACCGCGCTGACCACCTCGGCAGGCACCGCCAGCTACACCTACCCCGCAACCAGCCATCGCCTGACTGCGGTGGATGGCGAAGCGCGCACCCATGACGCAGCGGGCAATACCACCAGCATCGGCAGCAAGACCTTCACCTACAGCGATGCCAACCGCATGAACGCGGTGAAGCAGGGCGATGCCGTGCTGGAAAGCTACGGTTACAACCATCGCGGCGAGCGCGTGCTGCGTACTCCAGCCGGTGGCGCAGCTCAGATCACGCTGTACGATGAGGCCGGGCAGTGGCTGGGCAACTACTCGGCCACGGGGCAGGCGCAACAGCAGGCCATCTGGCTGGATAACTACCCGGTGGCGCTGATCAACGTGCCGGGCACCGGCGTGCCGGAACTTGCCTACGTCCAACCAGATCATCTGGGCACACCGCGCGTGGTGATTGATCCGGTGAGTGATGTCGCGATCTGGGAGTGGAACAACAGGAGCGAGGTGTTCGGCAACCAGATTCCGAGTGCCGATCCCGATGGCGATGGTGTGGCGTTCGAGCTGGCGTTGCGCTTCCCCGGCCAGCAGGCGACGGATTCGAGTGGGTTGTTCTACAACTACCAGCGGGAATACGACCCGGCGGTGGGGCGGTATTCGCAGAGTGATCCGATCGGTTTGAGAGGCGGAGCTTCAATCTACGCGTACACAGGAAATGATCCGTTAGACTTTGTCGATCCATTAGGACTTCTCCGCTATCACTCGTGGGTCAGCAAGAAGTACCCCGCGACGACGGAATTCTTGAATGGAACGAAAGATCGAATGACCAGTCGCAAATATGATGGATTCCAGCGATACGGAAACATCGGACAGGGGCATCTTGATCAGCTTCTATCGAAATGCGATGGGCCAGTCATTACGCCAAAATACATGAGGCATGACGATGGTAGTTACGCGCCTGGCTCGGGTGAGATATTTATTCATGAGACCTATTTTGACCGCTTCGAATCGGGTGACCGAAGCCCAGAACTCCTGCAGAAGCTGGAAAGAACACTGGAGCACGAGTTGGTTCACTTCTCGGAGTATTTCTGGAACAAAAATCAGTACAAGGGCGAGGAGGGTTGGAGCTATGAAGAGTATGTCTATGGGATCAGAAGGCCTGCTTCACACTAACCTCTTTCGCGTTGGCTTGTGCTTGATAATTGCATTTACCCTATTTGGATGCGCAAAGTCATCCAGTGAAAGAGGTGCTCCGTGTAGTCATGATCCGGTGGCAATCATCCAGGCGGCATCCTCGGATTCAGCGCTTTCTGCATACGGAGGAGATGGATGGGGATCTTCACGGATAAACGTTCTATGGGATGGCGATGAATCGTCATCTTCATTGCCGTTGTGCGAAGCCAACGGCGGGAGATTTCAGTTCGTAAAGTCGTCGTCATATGATCGCACTTCGCCATTCATTGCCATTGAGAAGTTGTACTTTGATGACGATGCTGCTTTCATGGAAATCGGATTCCCTCCGACAGGAAAGAACGCAGATGTGTTCTTGAGAAAAGAGGAAGGAGTATGGCGGGTCAAGAAGACACATCTATGGGAGAACTAGCCCCATCCACATCGGGTCTCTACGTTTGCTCCGTCTGCCCTAGCATCCCGTGCGTCGGACCCGAGCTGATTCTTCTCGAACGCTACCTCCATGATCGCCATTGTTCGGTAGCACACGCCGCATGTGCGGCGTGTGTTCCATAACATCCGCATCGGGCCTGCTCTAATCAGCAGGCCACAGCGCAGCCACCCGGTCCGCCCACCAGCTCGGTATCCGACTAGATCACGGGGGGCGTGTGGCGTGCGGCAGCTCTCACTGGACGAGAACACTGGTGGGGCCAAGGGACTCAACAGGAAGCAATCAGTACCCATACTCAACTGAACGCCGTGCTCTCCCAGGTATCCTCGCCCCCTGGTCAGACCGCGACGGCAGTCAGTGCAGTAGCATCCAAGTATCCCGTACAGCTACTGAGCCGCGCTGCCTCGGGTTTCGGTGTCAGTTATATATTTTCACCAGCGGTAAGGATCCCGGTATCCGGCTCGCTGTCTATGTTCATCCTTTAGAGTTACCTATCAGCATCCTGATGCTGTCGCAGCGGCGGCAATAGTTGGCGAGGAGGTTTGCCGGTGAGGTCGATACTTTCATTCACGTGCTCCTCCTGCGGGGCACGTGAACAGAGCTTCTCTACATTCAATTCACTTAACAGGTCGGTGCGGAAGTATTGCGGGCGTTGCGGATTCGGCGTCGAGTCTGTACAGATATGTGCTTCTTCTACTCTATGCTCATGTACTGGCCGTCATCGCTGTATTCCCTTCGTGCTTGCGGTTACAGGCAATAAATGGTGGCTGGCCCTGACAGTTGTAATAGTGTTCGCACTCTTGGTCCTCGCTCCTGCCATGGTAATTCACGCCAAAAACGCGGTGCGTTGCGCGGGTACGGAATCGTAGAATTGCCATGCTTGGACTCAATCGGCCGCAACGACCTCTGAACTGAAGACCGGCACATGCTCGACGGTGCTGGCCAAGTACGCCTACGACGCTCTGGGCCGCCTGACCCAGACCCAGGACGGCACGACCGGCACGCCGATTGAAACCTATGCGTATGACGCCACCGGCAATCGTACCGCGCTGACCACGTCGGCAAGCACCGCCAGCTACACCTATCCCGCAAGCAGCCATCGCCTGACTGCGGTGGATGGCGAGGCGCGTACCCATGACGCAGCGGGCAATACCAGCAGCATCGGCAGCAAGACGTTCACCTACAACGATGCCAACCGCATGAACGCGGTGAAGCAGGGCGATGCTGTACTGGAGAGCTACGCCTACAACCATCGCGGCGAGCGCGTGCTGCGGACCCCTGCCGGTGGTGCGGCTCAGATCACCCTGTATGACGAGGCGGGGCAATGGCTGGACAACTACTCGGCCACGGGCCAGGCGCAGTTGCAGGCCATCTGGTTGGACAACTATCCGGTGGCGCTGATCAATGTGCCGAGTACCGGTGTTCTGCAGCTGGCCTACGTGCAGCCGGATCATCTGAGTACGCCGCGCGTGGTGATCGATCCGATGCGCGATGCGGCGATCTGGGAGTGGAACAACAAGAGCGAGGTGTTCGGCAACCAGATTCCGAACGCTGATCCGGATGGGGATGGTGGGGCGTTCGAGCTGGCGCTACGATTCCCGGGCCAGCAGGCCACGGCTGCGAGTGGGTTGTTCTACAACTACCAGCGGGAGTATGACCCGGCAGCGGGGCGCTATTCGCAGAGTGATCCGATGGGATTCGACGGAGGGGTATCTACCTTCTCCTATGTATCAGCTGATCCAGTGCAGGTGGTTGATCCGCTCGGACTGCTGGCCAATTGCACTTGCGTGGACGGTGGAGTTCATATCGACATCCCTATTCGCTTCAGTGGTGAGGGAGCTACTCCTGAGACTTTGAGAAAAATGGTAAATGCAATTGAATCGACCTGGTCTGCGCCCGGATTTACAGTGACTGTTAGCCAGCCGGAGAAAGGTCGGTTAAACCGTGTTGAGGTTCCGCTGGGGAGGGGGGCGACCGTAACTGGAGGCAGTGTCGGTAAATGGTATGCAGGAAACACTGAGTGGACGGCTGCGCACGAAGCAGGGCATTTGATGAAATTCAAGTACGATGGTCGTTTTGATATGTACGATGTGGTGTCGCAGGCGCCATCTCGTTCTACCAAGCCCGTTCCGGGGTGGGAGGGAAACATCATGGCAGAGCATCTTGGCGTTCCAGACGATAGGGTTCGGGACGCTATCAAGAAGCGGTTGGGGTGCAAATGATGGTGAGTCTACGCGTGGCTGCGCTCCTTCTTCCATTGCTCGGAGGCTGTGGCACTAGCCAGATCAAACACATTGAATGGAACTCAGATTGGGTGGACTTTTCATCGGATGAGATCATTCCTGGGAACTCGACGACACTTCGAAGTGACCGCTTGGCCACCTTGAATCCGCAGAGCGAAAAATCGATTGCTCAGTGGATGCTCGATCAGAACTTGAGCATCATCCAAGCATCGGATGCTGCTGAGAAATTCGCGCCACTACAGTTGAATGGGTTAGTGCCGGCAGAGGGGGAGACTGTTTATCTCGTCAGAGCGGCCTCGGGTGCAGGAGGCGGGAGTTTTGTCGGCTACATAAATGACAATGGAATTCTCATCTTGTACGGGGTAATGGGAAGTTGTGGGGAGCAAGTGCATCGAGTGGTTGCTGTGAGCCTGAGTAAGAGGCCTGCCAAGGTCTTCGGAGGGTGCTCAGGAGCGCTTTGAAGATTCTTATGTGTGTGGGTCTGAGGTGGGAATAGGGAAGTGGGAATTTCATTTGCGAGCGCTCTGTTGGTGTGTTTGCGGGCGGGGGCATAGATTGCAGCTGTTGAGCGGGCATGTAGGCCGGCAGGGAGCTGACGCAGGGATGGATTACAGGACGGATCACCATCGGGCCAACGCAATGGGCTCTACCGTGCGTGCAGCTCGATGAACATCATGGATCCTGTACTCAGCGAACTGCTTTCCCGGTTCGGTGTCGACAGTGACTTCGGGCAGGCAGTACTCTCGAGCGCTGCGCGATGGGCTGCGTGAGTAGGCCGCCAAGCAGGAGGCAAGGTGCATGAGCGCCCGCGCTCCTCCACAACAGAACGCGATCGGCCTGCACGCCTCGGAGAGGTACAAGATGAAAGCGAGGCAGATTCTTCGGTACGGGCTGGCCTACGCGGTGTCGTGTGGAGCACTCTGGCTGTTCCTGCACTTTGTGGGCAGGGCGCTTTACGCCTTCGACTCACATCAGGTTTTCTTCTGGCTGTATGCCGTCAGCCTTCTGTTGCTGGGAATTGGCGCACGGGTTCCCGCCGCTGGCCGCCTGACGTTCAGGCGGCTTGCCAAGGGGGCTGGCTTGGGGCTGCTCGCGGGCCTTCTGGCCCAGGTCGTGGTACTTGTACTGGAAGCCTACAGATTCAGCGGATTCAGGCCATCGCTGCTCTGGCAGGTACCGGTTTCGCTGACGGTGATCAGCGTCGTGCTGCTCACGCCGCTCTGGGGCGTAGTGCTGGTTGCCCTCACCGCCGCATTCCGCCGCGACAACCACCCACATCAGGCCTCGAACCCATGAAGCGCCTGACTGCCTTTTGCCTCGCGGCCGCACTGACATCCTGTGCGGCGCATCCGAACAGCACGACGAAGTGTCAGCCGGCCCAATTCACTTACATCGGCACCGAGAGCATCGACGGGCTGACCTATGGGCGCTTCCAGGTCAGCCACAACGCTGGTCAGCCGCTTCAGCTGTGGGTGGATGAGAGACGCAGGTTGAACTCAAGGACCGCTCGCGCAGAGATGAGGCGCACAGGCGAAGATGCCTGGCGGCCTTACAACGTGATCCTTGAGGAAATCACACCGGGAGCGATCGGGGTGTCGATCGGGCAGGATGAACAGCAGAGCGTTCTGTTCGATGGTGATGGCCTGTTCCTGCCCGGCGCATCCAGCGCGGGCGCGAATTACTCCATCGTGGTACAGGACGCTGCCGATTGCGAACATCGCTCGGCAACGTTCATTCCCTGACATTCCTGGCGGCGAGCCGGATTCCTTGCGACTTCGCAGCATCGCCCGGTTGGGACGCTGCGTACAGGCAATGAAGGAAAAATGGCGCGCCCGGAGGGATTCGAACCCCCGACCAATGGCTTCGGAAGCCACTACTCTATCCGGCTGAGCTACGGGCGCGTTGTAGAACCGCCGCACCACCGACCAGTGCCGGGGCGGGCATCGCAGCGCCATGAGGCGGTGCGGGACCGGCATTCTATCCAGTTTCGCCGAACAAATCTCCCCCCACGGGCAAAGCCCTGCCGGAGGCGCAGGAGTATCCTATCGCCATGGCTGATACCCCCCTCATTTCGCCGCAGTCGCCGGCGACGCCGCGTTGGCGGCATTACTGGAGTCTGATGCGCGCTGATCGCCCGATCGGCACGCTGCTGCTGCTGTGGCCCACCTGGTGGGCGCTGTGGCTGGCCGCAGGCGGCCTGCCGCCGCTGTGGACCCTGTTCGTGTTCACCGCCGGTGTGTGGCTGACCCGCTCGGCCGGTTGCGTCATCAACGACTACGCCGATCGCTGGCTCGACCCGCACGTGGAGCGCACCAAGTCCCGCCCGCTTGCGACCGGCGCAATCAGTGGCCGCGCCGCGCTCGCTCTGTTCGCGGTGCTGATGCTGGTTGCGTTCGGCCTGGTGCTGACGATGAACGGGCTGACCATCGGCCTGAGCTTCATCGGCGTGTTCCTGGCCGCCAGCTACCCCTACCTGAAGCGCTACACCCATCTGCCGCAGGTCTACCTGGGCATGTCGTTCGGCTGGGGCATCCCGATGGCCTTCGCCGCCGTGCAGGGCGAGGTGCCGATGCTGGGTTGGCTGCTGTACGCCGGCAACATCCTGTGGTCCACCGCCTACGACACCTGGTACGCCATGGTCGACCGCGAGGACGACCTGAAGATGGGCTCGCACTCCACCGCGATCCTGTTCGGCGACCTCGACCTGGTCATCCAGGGCGTGCTGTACGCGCTGTTCCTGGCCACTATGGCGCTGGTCGGCGTGCGTGGAGGGTTGGGTGGGTACTACCTGGCCGGTGTGGCCGTGGCTACCGCGCTGGTGGTGTACGAATTCTGGATCTGCCGCAACCGCGAGCGCGGCCCCTGCTTCAAGGCGTTCCTGCACAACAACTGGGTGGGTGCCGCGCTGTTTGCCGGCATCGCCGTGGATCTGGCACTGCGTTGAGCCCAAGGTGAGGTAGAGCCGGCCGCTGGCCGGCTGCACGACCATCCCAATTGGGAATTTGCCGGCCAGCGGCCGGCGTTACCGCCTTCCACCACCTGCGATGATGCTTGGATCTGGTAGAGCCGGCCGCTGGCCGGCTGCACCCGTGTGCGATCTCGAGG
>NZ_JAPTFQ010000044.1:0-39500 GCF_030985535.1 Stenotrophomonas sp. Sm2128 | reverse complement strand
GGCTGGGGGGGGGGGCGGCCGGTGGCCCCGCAGTGTTTTCGCTGCAGGCTGGCGCCCCTGCGGTCCCCCCCACCGGGGGGCACCCACCGAAGCAGGGCCGTAGCCTGCCCTCGACCCCGCGTACACGCCCACGCTGGCAAGCTGGGCGTCATGGCTGAACCGCTCCCCCTGCGTCCGCCACCGCCATTGCTGGACGACGCCTGCGCGTTGTTCCTCGATGTCGATGGCACCCTGATCGAATTCGCTGCACGCCCGGATGCCGTGCAGCTGCTGCCGGATGTGCGTGAAGCCATCGGCCGCGTCAGCGACCGCCTGGAAGGTGCCGTGGCACTGGTCAGTGGTCGCCCGCTTGAACAGCTGGATCAACTGTTCGCCCCCCTGCAACTACCCGCCGCCGGCCTGCACGGCCATGAGCTGCGTGGCGAAGACGGTCGTGTGCTGCGCGACGAACACGACGACGACACCGCCGAATGGCTGCACGCGCTGCACCAGCAGGCGATGCGCTTCGCCCATGGGCATCCTGGCGTGCTGGTGGAAGACAAGGGCGTCGGCCTGGCCTTGCACTGGCGCGGTGCGCCGCACGCCGCCAGCGATGTCCGCGCGTTCGCTGACCGCCACGTGCGTGGCCGCACCAGCTACCGCCTGCAGCCTGGCGACCATGTGGTCGAGTTCGTGCCTGTCGGCACCGACAAGGGCCGTGCCGTGCGCCGGATGATGCAGTACCTGCCCTTCCGCGGCCGCCTGCCGGTGTTCCTCGGTGATGACCTCACCGACGAATTCGGCTTCGATGCTGCCAACGGCCAGCATGGCTGGAGCGTGCTGGTGGGTGAACGTGAACCCAGTGCGGCCGTGTTCGCGCTGCCCGACATACGCAGCGTGCACGCCTGGCTGCGTGAGAATGCCTATTGACCCGGCCAACCCCCACGGCCGCAACCGAGATGTACCGCGTGATGACCCAACCCGATCTTGATCTGGGCGTGGTCGGCAACGGCAGCTTCGGCGCCCTGGTCGACAAACATGCCCGCGTTGTCTGGAGCTGCCTGCCCACCTTCGACGGCGACCCCACCTTCTGCGCCCTGCTCGGCCCCAACCAGCAGACCGGCGGCGACTTCGCCATCGAGCTGGAGGACTTCGCGAGCAGCGAGCAGGAATACCTCACCAACACTGCGATCCTGCGCACCGTGCTGCGTGACACGCAGGGCGGCGCATTGGAAATCCTCGATTTCGCCCCGCGCTGGCGCCAGAACGACCGCTTCTACCGGCCGGTCAGCCTGATCCGCCAGGTGCGTCCACTGGCCGGCAGCCCGCGCATCACCGTGCGTGCGCGCCCGCTGGCCGACTGGGGCGCACGCGTGCCAGATTCGACCTGGGGCAGTAACCATGTGCGCTGGATCCTGCCCGAGCACGTGCTGCGGCTGACCACCGATGTGCCGGTGCGCTTCGTGCGCGACGGCCTGCCGTTCGTGCTCAACCATCCGATCCACCTGATCCTGGGCGTGGATGAATCGCTCAATCGGTCGATCAGCGGCTACGTGCAGGAAGCCTTCCAGCGCACCCGCGACTACTGGCGCGAGTGGGTGCGCTACCTGTCCATTCCACTGGAATGGCAGGACGCGGTCATCCGCAGTGCGATCACGTTGAAGCTGTGCCAGTACGAGGACAGCGGCGCGATCATCGCGGCGATGACCACTTCCATTCCGGAAGCACCCGGCAGCGTGCGCAACTGGGACTACCGCTACTGCTGGCTGCGCGACGCGGCCTTCGTGGTGCGGGCGCTGAACCGTCTCGGCGCAACGCGCACGATGGAACAGTTCCTCGGCTACATCTTCAACCTGGCCACCACCGACGGCACGCTGCAGCCGCTGTATGGCATCGGCTTCGAGGCCAAGCTGGACGAAGATGAAGTGCCCAGCCTGTCCGGTTATCGCGGCATGGGCCCGGTACGGCGCGGCAACCTGGCCTGGGTGCAGCGCCAGCACGATGTCTACGGCAGCGTGGTGCTGGCGTCCACGCAGCTGTTCTTCGACCGGCGCCTGCAGGACCCGGGTGATGCGCACACCTTTGCCCGCCTGGAACCCCTGGGCGAACAGGCCTTCGCCCTGCACGACGTACCCGATGCCGGCCTGTGGGAATTCCGCGGCCGCACCGAAGTGCACACCTACACCAGCGCGATGTGCTGGGCTGCCTGCGACCGCCTGTGCAAGATCGCCGTGCGCCTGAAGCGCGATGACCGCGCGCATTACTGGCGCGAGCGCGCCGACACCATCCACGCGCGCATCATGGCCGAATCCTGGAACGAGGAGCTGGGCCACTTCACCGATACCTTCGGCGGCCATCGGCTGGATGCCTCGCTGCTGCTGCTGGCCGATATCGGTTTCATCGACGCGCTGGACGCCCGCTTCATCGCCACCGTCGATGCCATCGGCCGCGACCTCAAGCATGGCAATTCGCTGTACCGCTATGTCGCGCCGGATGACTTCGGTGAACCGGAAACCAGCTTCACCATCTGCACCTTCTGGTACATCGACGCGCTGGCCGCGATCGGGCGCATGGATGAAGCACGTGAGATGTTCGAGCTGCTGCTGAAGCAGCGCAACCACCTGGGCCTGCTGTCGGAGGATCTGGCCTTCGACAGCGGCGAGGCCTGGGGTAATTTCCCGCAGACCTATTCGCACGTCGGCCTGATCACCGCCGCAATGCGCCTGTCGCGGTCCTGGCAGGAGGCATCGTGAGTCGTCTGGTCGTGGTTTCAAACCGTGTGGCCGTGCCCGGCGAGAACCGCGCCGGCGGCCTGGCTGTCGGCCTGCTGGCTGCCCTGAAGGAACGCGGTGGCCTGTGGTTCGGCTGGAGTGGCAAGACGGTGAAGGAAGGCAGCGGCACGCTGCACCGGCAGAAAGACGGTGACATCGACTACGTCACCATGGACCTGAGCAAGCGTGAGGTCGATGGCTACTACAACGGCTTCGCCAACCGCACCTTGTGGCCGCTGCTGCACTTCCGCCTGGATCTGGTCGACTACGACCGCGGCACCCGCGAGACCTACCACAAGGTCAACGCGCTGTTCGCCGACAAGCTCGCGCCACTGCTGCGCGAGGACGACATCGTCTGGATCCACGACTACCACCTGATTCCCCTCGGTGCGCTGCTGCGCGAGCGCGGCATCGGTTGTCGCATAGGCTTCTTCCTGCATATCCCGATGCCGTCTGCCGACCTGCTGCAGGCGATGCCCGACCACCTGCGGCTGTTCTCCGCGCTGTACGCCTACGACCTGGTCGGCTTCCAGACCCAGCGCGACGCTGATCGCTTCCAGACCTACCTGCGCCTGTTCGGCGGCGGCCGCGTGCTCGACAACGGCGAGCTGGAAGCACCGGGCGGGCGCCGCTTCCGTGCCGCCGCCTTCCCGATCGGCATCGACACCGAGCTGATCGCACGCCAGGCCGGCACAGCGGCCACCAAGGCCGCCGTGAAGAACCTGCGCGCCAGCCTGCGCGATCGCCAGCTGGCGATCGGCGTGGATCGCCTGGACTATTCCAAGGGCCTGCCCGAACGCTTCCTTGGCTTCGAGCGCTATCTTGAGCGCCACCCCGACCAGCGCGGCTCGCTGACCTACCTGCAGATCGCCCCGGTCTCGCGCGGCGATGTCACCGAGTACCGGCAGCTGCGCAGCCAGCTGGAACAGATCGCCGGCCACATCAACGGTGGCCACGCCGAACCTGACTGGACGCCGCTGCGCTACGTCAACCAGAACTTCACCCATGCCACCCTCACCGGCTTCTACCGGGCGGCGGCGGTCGGCCTGGTCACGCCGTTGCGCGATGGCATGAACCTGGTGGCCAAGGAATACGTGGCGTCGCAGGACCCGGAAGATCCCGGCGTGCTGGTGTTGTCGCTGCTGGCCGGCGCTGCCGACGAACTCAAGCAGGCATTGCTGGTGAACCCGCACGATCTGGACGGCGTGGCCGACGCCATCGCCACTGCAGCAACGATGTCACTGAGCAGGCGCAAGGAACGCTGGCACGCGATGATGGATCACCTGCGCACCTACGACATCAATCACTGGCGCCGCAGCTATTTGGACGCGCTGGAAGGTTGAGGAAAAAGGGGACGGAGGGGATCAAGGCAGTTGTGCACAGACGCCTTGATCCCCTCCGTCCCCTTTTTCCTTCAATCCAGGAATCGCGCTGCCTGCTCCGGTGCGGGCAGATGACAGGCGTCGTGCCGTCCGAACCAGCGGTAGCGGTTGCGCGCCAGCACGCGGTACGCGGCATCACGCCAGCCGCGCGGCACTGCCCGTAGTACGCCGGTCAGGCGCCAGGCGCCGCCCAGCCCCGTCAGTACGCGCAGGATCGCATCGGTATCGGTCCAGGCACCCTGTGCGTCCAGCAGCAAGAACGACATCGGGTCCTGCGGGTCCAGCCCGTGCGCGCGCAACATCGCGCTGCCCTGCTGCCCCTGCATCGCCGCAAAGCGGTAGCGCCCCGCGCGGTCGAAACGCAGCAGGAAGCGCACCCAGCGGTTGCACAGCGCGCATACGCCATCGAATACGATCACCGCGCTGCCCGCCTCGGCGGCGGCCTCACTGCGGTTCGAGCCAACCTTCATAGCGGATCAGGGCTCCGGCCCAGGGCAGCGTCACATCGACCAGGAAAGTGTAACGCTCGCCCTGCCAGGCTTCGCGGCAACGTACGCCACCAAACCAGCGCCTCGGCAGCGGCAGCAGCCCGAACGCCCAGACCCGGCGCACCGACCAGTCGATGCCACCCTCGCGGGCCTGCAGATCAAACTCGAAGCGCACCGCGCCCAACTGCTCGCGCAGGCAGCCCTCGTGCGCCCATAGCCGCGACACCATCGGCCAGCGGCCAAAACGCCGCGCCCACTGCTCGCCCTGCCCGTGTGCACTGAACGCCACTTCGGTCGGCAACGCTCCACCGTCCTTCGGCAGCCGCGCCAACACGGCCAGCAGCGGCACCAGCCAGTGCCGCCCCCTCACGATGCGCGCCTGCCCCACGTAGCGGCAGGGCAACGGCGCGGCATGCAGCGCCTGCACCGGCGCGGCCAGGGTGGCGAAGGCCGGCCCCAGCACGCGCGCGAACAGCGGCAAGGTCAGGGCGCGATCCAGGCCAGCGTCGCCATGCGCCCGGTGCGACGGTCGCGCCGGTGCGAATACAGGTCCGGATCGGCCATGGTCGACACCGTGCCGCCATGGACCTGCGCCGGGTCCATGCCCGCCGCCTGCAACCGCTGCCGCGCCAGCGCGAACAGGTCCACCTTCCAGTGGCCCGCGCGGGTGGCAACGAACGCCGCCTCGGCGGCCGGATCATGGCCGACGAAGGCGTGGTAGACCTCCTCGCCGATCTCGTAGTCGGCCGGTCCGGCGGCCGGGCCCAGCCAGGCCCGCAGCTGCGCCGGCGGCGTCTGCATGGCGGCCACGGTGGCCTCCAGCATGCCGTCGGCCAGGCCACGCCAGCCTGCGTGGGCCGCGCCCACCTCACTGCCATCGGCGGCGGCAAACACCACCGGCAGGCAGTCGGCAGTCAGGATCGCCAGCACCACGCCCGGCACCGAAGTCACTGCGGCATCGGCCACCGGCTCGCTTGCGCCGGGCACCGGCGGCGCGGTGAAGCGCAGCACGGTGCTGCTGTGCACCTGGCGCAGCCAGTGCGGTGTCGAGGGCAGCCCCAGCCCCTGCTGCAGCAGCTGGCGGTTGTGCTCTACGTTGGCTGGGGTATCACCGTCGGCCGCGTGCCGGTTGCCCAGGTTGAACTGCGCGAACGGCGCCGGCGAAATGCCCGCACCGTGCCGACGCGTGGTCAGCGCATTGACGCCCGGCGGCGCCGGCCAGTCCGCCTGCAGCACGGGCAGCGCGGCGGCCATCACCAGCGGTCCCGCTCGCGCGCGGCGAAGGCCTCGCTGTCTTCGCGCAGCACCTTCATCAGGTGCAGCATGTCCTCCGGCACCGGCGCGGTGTTGCGCACCAGCTCACCGGTGATCGGATGGGTGAACTCCAGGGTCTCGGCGTGCAGGGCCTGGCGCTTGAAGCCACGCAGCGCGGCCACCAGCTCATCGCTGGCCCCCTTGGGCAGCTTCAGCGCACCGCCGTACAGCGGGTCACCGATGATCGGATGGCGCACATGCGCCATGTGCACGCGGATCTGGTGGGTACGGCCGGTTTCCAGGCGGCACTCCAGCGCGGTGTGCGCACGGAAGCGCTCGCGCAGGCGGTAGTGGGTGATCGCTTCCTTGCCGTCCTCGCGCACCGCCATCTTCAGGCGGTCGCGCGGGTGGCGGTCGATCGGGGCATCGGCGGTACCGCCGGCCACCAGCGCACCCATCACGATGGCCAGGTACTGGCGGTGCACGTCGCGTGCGGCCAGTTGCTCGACCAGCGCGGTCTGCGCTTCCAGGGTCTTGGCCACCACCATCACGCCACTGGTGTCCTTGTCCAGGCGGTGCACGATGCCCGCGCGCGGCAGCACCGCCACCGACGGGTCGCGGAACAGCAGGGCGTTGACCAGGGTGCCGCTGTGGTTGCCCGCGCCCGGGTGCACCACCAGGCCGACCGGCTTGTTGATCACCAGCAGGTGCTCGTCCTCGAACAGCACGTCCAGCGGGATGTCCTCCGGCTGGGCGTCGGTCTGGGTTTCCAGCACCACGTTGAGGGTCACCACCTCGCCACCGCGCAGCGGATCGCGCGGGCGCACCTGGGCGCCGTCCAGCAGGACCTCCCCGGCCTTGATCCACTCGGTCAGGCGCGAACGCGAGTATTCGGGGAACAGTTCGGCCACCACGGCGTCGAAACGGCGGCCGGCAGCGGTGTCGGGGACGATGGCCTGGCGGGCCGATTCAGAGGGTTGTTCAGACATGGCAGGGGGCATTCTTTGAAATTTTGGGGTCCCGGCGGCCGGTTTCAGTCGCTGGACAGGACACTAGGCTATCATCGACCCTTCGTATTCCAGCCGCGTCCCGCCTTGACCTCATGATCCGACGCTCCTCCATGCTCTCCGCGCCCGTCCGCCTCACCGCCCTGCTGCTGGTGCTGGTCATCGCCGCCACCGGCTGCCACCGTGGCGCCAAGAAGGGCGATCGCCCCGATGAAGGGACGCCGGTCGAACAGTTGTACGAGAAGAGCCACAAGCTGATGCAGGGTGGCAACTGGAGCGGGGCTGAAACCAGCTTCCGCCGTCTCGTGGCCCAGTATCCGTACGGCCCGTATACCGAACAGGCGATGATCGAAACCGCCTACGCGCAGTACAAGGCCGGCAAGCACGATGACGCGGTGTCCAGCATCGACCGCTTCATCCGTACCTACCCGACCCATCGCAACATCGCGTACCTGTACTACCTGCGCGGCCTGGCCAACTCCAACCGCAGTACGGTTTTCCTGCGTCGCGTATGGTCGCTGGATGCCAGCCGCCGCGATCTGTCCACGCCGCACCAGGCGTATTCGGACTTCAACATCGTGGTCGACCGTTACCCGAACAGCCGCTACGCCGCCGATGCGCGCCAGCGCATGCTGGAGCTGCGTGACGTGTTCGCCCAGCATGAGCTGGACAACGCCCTGTACTACATGCGCCGCGGCGCCTGGGTCTCGGCCGCCGGCCGCGCCAACTACCTGCTGGAAACCTATCCGCAGAGCGCGTTCCAGTACGATGCCGTCGCCGTCCTGGCCGATTCCTACACCCACCTGGGCAACAAGACCCTGGCCGACGACGCCCGCCGCGTCCTGCAGCTGAACCAGCCGGACCACCCGTGGCTGGAAGGCAAGTGGCCGAAGTACCCGTGGATGATCCGCAAGCTGAACCCGTTCGCTGGCGAAAAGTCCGCCAGCACCGGCCAGCGCAACGCGCGACTGGAAAAGAAGTAAAAGAAGGCCCCGAAAGGGGCCTTTTCTTTGTCGGCAGATCCACGCCATGCGTGGAGGGTTCGTGCGCCCATGGACCACGACACTAGGAATTCTACGAATCCCCGGCGGATGCGACGCCGGTCCCAATCGGCGTAGGCGAGGCCCTCCACACTGCGGCGCAACGGCCATCCCGGCCGTGAAGGAGCGCCCATGACCCCACCACCCCGTCGTTTCCGCCCCCTCGCCTGCCTCCTCGCCACTGCCCTGCTGGCGCTGTCCTCGGGCCCCGTGGCGGCTGCCCCACCCGCACCGGGCGATCTGCTGTCTGCTGCCCCCTATCGCGCGTCGTGGGTGCCGTCCAAGGCCGCGCAGGCCTACAAGCTGCACTACCGCACCCCGGATCATCGCGGCCAGCTGGCCGAAGGCACCGGCCTGCTGTACCTGCCCGCCGGCGCGGCGCCTGCAGGCGGCTGGCCGGTGGTGTCCTGGGCACATGGCACCCAGGGCATCGCGGATCGCTGTGCGCCCTCGGTGTCCGGCCCCACCCATCCCGAACGCGACGGGCGCTTCCTGGACGTGTTCCTGGCCCAGGGCTATGCCGTCGCCGCCGCCGACTACCAGGGGCTGGGCAGCCCGGGGGAGCATGCCTACCTGCACGTGCGCACCGCCGCACGCAATGCCATCGACATGGTCAAGGCCAGCCGCCACTACCTGGGTGCCACGACGCTATCACCCCGCTGGGTCTCAATCGGCTATTCACAGGGAGGCGCAGCTGCATTGGCCGCAGGCCATCTGGCCGCCTCCCATGGCGGCCCATCCCTGCAGTACCGCGGCAGCTTCACCGCAGGAACGCCCACTGCGGTCGAGCTGACCGCGCTGGTGATGAAGCCCGACAACCGGGCCGCCAACCCTGGCGCGCTCAATGCGTATCACGCGTATCTGCTCGACGGTCTGCTGCAGGTTGCGCCGCAGATCGACCGCGTCCTCAGCGACACCGGCCGCGCTCGCGTGGCAGTGGCACGCGAGCAGTGCCTGGGCGAACTGGCCACCACGCTGGACGGCGCGGATACCGGCAGCATGTTCACCGCACCGCTGACCAGCGTGCCGGGCATCTGGGCCGTGTTGTACGACTATCTCGGCGTGCCGCGCCGCGGCTTCAGCCAACCGCTGATGCTGGGCCACGGCAGCGAGGACCGCGACGTGCCCTATCTGACCACCCTGCTGTATGCCGCAGGCCTAGCGCTGCGCGGCGAGCCGGTAGCGTTCCGGCGCTACCCGGTCGACCATCGCGGCACGCTGGACGCGGCGGCGGCGGATGGCCTGGCGTTTGTGCGTGCACGGCTTGAAGACGGCCACTTCAACGACGCTGCGGAAACCGCCGGCCTCGAACAGCTGCTCGACGACGCCCGGTAGATCCACGCCATGCGTGGATGCGCGGGATACGGGTTGCCGGCCAGCGGCCTGCGCTACCGGACACAGTAGATCCACGCCATGCGTGGATGCGCGGGATACGGGTTGCCGGCCAGCGGCCGGCACTACCGGACGCAGTAGTTCCACGCCATGCGTGGCGCGCGGGATACGGGTTGCCGGCCAGCGGCCGGCACTACCAAAGGCAGTAGATCCGCGCCATGCGTGGATGCGCGGGATACGGCGTTGCCGGCCAGCGGCCGGCACTACCTGCCAACGGCTACCTCAACCCTTGTAGCCGTTGCTGATCGGGTAGCGACGCTCACGACCGAAAGCGCGGCGCGACACCTTCGGGCCTGGCGCGGCCTGGTGCCGCTTCCACTCGCTGATGCGCACCAGGCGCAGCACGCGGTCGACCACGGCCGCGTCATAACCGGCGGCAACGATCTCCGTGCGCGACTGCTCCTGGTCGATGTAGCGGTACAGGATGCCGTCCAGCACGTCATAGGCCGGCAGCGAGTCCTGGTCCAGCTGGTTCTCGCGCAGTTCGGCCGACGGCGGGCGGCTGATCACCGCCGGCGGGATCACCGGCGCACCGCCCACGGTATTGCGCCACTTGGACAGGCCGAACACCTCGGTCTTGTACAGGTCCTTCAACGGCGCATAGCCACCGCACATGTCGCCATAGATGGTGGCATACCCGACGGCGTACTCGCTCTTGTTGCCGGTGGTCAGCAGCAGGCCACCGAACTTGTTGGCCAGTGCCATCAGGATCACGCCACGGCTGCGCGACTGCAGGTTCTCCTCGGTCACGTCCGGCGCAGTACCTTCGAACATGGGCGCCAGCGATTCCATCAGGCCCTTGAACGCCGGCTCGATCGAGACCGCTTCCAGCTTCACGCCCAGTGCCTGGCACTGCTCGGCGGCCAGGTCGTTGGACATGCCGGCGGTGTAGCGCGACGGCAGGCGCACAGCGGTGACGTTCTCGGCGCCGAGCGCGTCGACCGCCAGCGCCAGTACCAGCGCCGAATCGATGCCACCGGACAGGCCCAGCCAGACCTTCTTGAAACCGTTCTTGCGGCAGTAGTCCTGGATGCCACGGGTCACCGCGCGCCAGGCCAGCGCGTCCATGCTCTCGTCGCCATCGTCCATCCACACGTGCGGCATGAAGCGGCGCGTTTGGCCGTCGTACTCCACCACCAGCCACTGGTCGACGAAGGCGGCGGCGGCGGGGTGCACCGTGCCGTCACCATCGGCCACCACCGAGGCGCCATCAAACACCAGCGCATCCTGGCCACCGACCACATTGAGATAGGCAATCGCTGCCCCGCTCTCGCGGGTGCGGGCGGCCAGCACCGCATCGCGCTGGGCGTGCTTGCCGCGCTCGTACGGCGAGGCATTGGGTACCACCACCAGCTGCGCGCCGGCGCGCACGGTGTCGGCCAGCGGCTCGGCGAACCACAGGTCCTCGCAGATCAGCAAACCCACCGGAATGCCGTTGACCTCGAAGACGCAGCTGCCACCGTCCGGATCAACATCGAAGTAGCGGCGTTCGTCGAACACGGCGTAATTGGGCAGCTCACGCTTGCGGTAGGTCTGCTCGACCAGGCCATCGCGCAGCACGCTGGCGGCGTTGTAGACCACCGCGCCAGCCGCCTGCGGCCAGCCGACCACCGCGGTGATGCCGCGGCAGGCTGCGGCAATGCGCGTCATTGCCTGCTCGCACTCGTACAGGAAGCCGGGGCGCAGCAGCAGGTCTTCCGGCGGATAACCGCTCACCGCCAGCTCGGGGAACATCACCAGCTCGGCGCCGTACTCGTCGCGCGCCTGGCCGATCATCTCGATGATGCGCTCGGTGTTGCCGGCGACGTCGCCGACCGGGAAGTCGAACTGCGCCATCGCGATGCGGATCGAAGCCATGGGAATCCAGCCTGTGGTTGCAATGCCGCCATTGTAGCGCTGCGCCATGCGCGCGCCGGGCGCGCTCGCTGCGTGGACAGCCCCGGCTCAGTAGATCCACGCCATGCGTGGATGAGCTTGCCGGGATGGCCAGGGCGCCAGACGCAGAAAGGCCGCCCGGAGGCGGCCCTTCTGTTTTGCAGCAGCCGGTGGGAAGAGCAGTCGACTAACAGTCGACTCTACAATCCCCCGCCCAGCGGTCTTACTTGACCAGCTTGGCGATGGCAGCGCCCAGGTCGCCCGGCGAGCGGACGGTGACAACACCGGCCGCTTCCATGGCGGCGAACTTGCCTTCGGCAGTGCCCTTGCCGCCCGAGGCGATCGCACCGGCGTGGCCCATGCGCTTGCCGGCCGGAGCCGACGCACCAGCGATGAAACCGACGACCGGCTTCTTCACGTGGTTCTTGATGTACTCGGCGCCGGCTTCCTCGGCGTCGCCGCCGATTTCGCCAACCATGATGATGCCTTCGGTCTGCGGGTCTTCGTTGAACAGCTTCAGGCAGTCGACGAAATTCAGGCCGTTGATCGGGTCACCACCGATGCCGATGCAGGTGGACTGGCCCAGGCCGACTTCGGTGGTCTGCTTGACCGCTTCATAGGTCAGGGTGCCCGAACGCGACACGATGCCGATCTTGCCCGGCTGGTGGATGTGGCCCGGCATGATGCCGATCTTGCACTCACCCGGGGTGATGACGCCCGGGCAGTTCGGCCCGATCAGCACGGTGTCCGGATGCGAACGGGTCAGCACGTTCTTGACGCGCAGCATGTCCAGCACCGGGATGCCTTCGGTGATGCAGACGATGACCTTGATGCCGGCAGCAGCGGCTTCCAGGATCGCGTCAGCCGCGTACGGCGGCGGCACGTAGATGACCGAGGCGTTGGCGCCGGTGCTCTGCACGGCGTCGGCAACGGTGTTGAAGACCGGCAGGTCGATATGGGTGGTGCCACCCTTGCCCGGGGTCACGCCGCCGACAACCTGGGTGCCGTACTCGATCATCTGAGTAGCGTGGAAGGTGCCCTGCTGGCCGGTGAAGCCCTGCACGATCACCTTGGTGTTCTTGTTGATCAAAACAGACATTGGAATTCCTTGGTGTCGGTATCAGGCGGCGTTCTTGACAGCTTCAACGATCTTCTTGGCGCCATCGTTGATGTTGTCAGCCGGGATGATGGCCATGCCGCTGTCACGCAGCAGCTGCTTGCCTTCTTCCACGTTGGTGCCTTCCAGGCGCACCACGACCGGAACCTTGACGCCCACTTCCTTCACGGCGGCGATGATGCCTTCGGCAATCATGTCGCAGCGGACGATGCCGCCGAAGATGTTGACGAAGATGCCTTCGACCTTGTCCGAGGACAGGATCAGCTTGAAGGCTTCGATGACGCGCTGCTTGTTGGCACCGCCGCCCACGTCCAGGAAGTTCGCCGGCTCGCCGCCGTTGAGCTTGATGACGTCCATGGTGGCCATGGCCAGGCCGGCGCCGTTCACCATGCAGCCGATGTTGCCGTCCATGGTGACGTAGTTGATGTCCAGTTCCGAAGCGATCACTTCGGTCGGATCTTCCTGGGTCTTGTCGCGCATGGCGACCAGGGCCTTCTGGCGGAACGCGGCGTTGTCGTCGCTGTCGAACTTGCCGTCCAGCGCGTACAGGTTGCCGTCGTCCAGGATGGCCAGCGGGTTGATTTCAACCAGGGCCAGGTCCTTTTCGTTGAACAGGCGGTACAGGTTCACCATGATGCTGGCGAACTGGCCGGCCTGCTTGGCGGTCAGGCCCAGCTTGAAGCCGAAATCGCGGCCGTGGTAACCCTGCACGCCTTCGACGAAGTCGACGTTCAGCGAGTGGATCAGCTCCGGGGTTTCAGCGGCGACCTGCTCGATCTCCACGCCGCCTTCCGAAGAGGCGATGTAGGTGATGGTCTTGGTGCCACGGTCGACCAGCACCGACAGGTACAGTTCCTTGACGATCTCGCCGGCGGTGGTCACCAGCACCAGGTTGACCGGCAGTTCAACGCCAGCGGTCTGGTAGGTGGCCATCTTGGTGCCGAGCATCTTGGCCGCAGCGGCCTTCACGTCGTCGGTGGTCTTGCAGAACTTGACGCCGCCAGCCTTGCCGCGGCCGCCAGCGTGGATCTGCGCCTTGACCATCCAGGGGCCCTGGCCCAGGGAGTTGGCAGCGGCAACCGCTTCGTCCGGGGTCGCAGCGACCTTGCCGGCCGGGACCGGGATGCCGTACTCGGCAAGCAGTTGTTTTGACTGGTATTCGTGGAAATTCATGCGTCACCGTGGGAATAGGAACGACCGCACGCAATTCCTCAGGGCCCCGGCGGGGCGCCGGCATGGACCGCGGCGGGCCCACTATTGTGGCCGAGCCGGCGCCGGGGCGCAAAGAAGTCTGTACAAAACGCCAGACGCGGGCAGATTTCCACGGTCATTCAGGCAGTTGCACCCGGGCCGGGGCTGGCCACCGGTGTCCGCACCGGGCCAAATGCGCGATCCGGGCCGCTTCGGCGGCGCCCGGCCGGGGGCCCTATACTGCCCTTCGCAAACGCGACGTGCCGGCCCGGCTTCAGGGGACGCCGGACAGGCCCGCCGCAGAATCCAGACCCAGGCAGCCAGAAGGGGAGTTCCGGCGTGTCACCCAGTGCTTCATTGATTGACCGCATCGAATCGATTCCGCGGCGTGAACTGTATTTCTTCGCGCTGTACCGGGTGCTGATCGCTACGGTCATTGCCGCCCTGCTCTACAGCCCGTTGTCGGCCATGGTCGGCGAAGCCCACCACCCGCGGCTGGCCGATGTCATTGCGGTCATCTACCTGGCCCTGTCGCTGCTGGCCCTGGTGGTCGGCCGCAACGAACGCTGGCTGCGCCCGATCGTGGTCAGTGGCGTGCTGGTGGATATCGTGGCTGCCACCCTGCTGTCGCACGCCCTGCCCGGCGCCAGTGCCGGCATCTCGATGTCGCTGCTGTTCAACATCGCCGCCGCCGCCACCCTGCTGCCGCTCAGCCTGGGGCTGGGCCTGGCGCTGGCCGCCAGCCTGGCCACCGGCGTCGAGTACACCTGGAAGCTGCTGGAAGGCGGCGACCCCACCCGCACCCTCGCCGAACTGGCGATGTTCGCCACCAGCTACCTGGCACTGGCCTTCATCAGCTACCAGGTGGGCAACCGCGCACGCCGCAACCAGCAGCTGGCCAACCAGCGCGGCGATGAAGTCGCCAACCTGTTCCAGATCAACGAACTGATCATCCGCCGCATGCGCACCGGCGTGCTGGTGGTGGACGCCGACAACCGCATCACCCTGGCCAACGAAGCCGCCTCGATGCTGCTGGGCGACAACGACGGCAACGGCGAAAGCGGGCGCCTGGACCTGGCCAGTGCCGCACCGGAACTGGCGCGCCGGCTGCAGCGCTGGCGCAATGGCTGGGCACAGGACGAACTGCCGCTGCAGCTCAACCCCGACCAGCCGGAAGTGCAGCCGCGCTTTGCCCGCCTGCTGGCCGGCAGCGACCTTGCGCTGGTGTTCCTGGACGATTCCAGCGTGGTCTCGCGCCGCGCCGAATCGCTCACTCTGTCGGCGATGGGCCGCTTCTCGGCCAGCCTGGCCCACGAGATCCGCAATCCGCTGGCGGCGATCAACTATGCCGTGCAGCTGCTCGAGGAAGGCACCGGCTTCAACGAAAGCGACCGCCGCCTGCTGCAGATCATCCGCCAGCAGTGCCAGCGCACCAACGGCATCGTCGAGAGCGTGCTGGGCCTGGCACGGCGCGAACGCGCCACGCCCGAGAACGTGGACCTGGTCGCCTTCGTGCGCCGCTTCGTGCTGGAGTACAAGCAGGGCCAGACCCTGGAGACCGACAGCATCGAGCCGATCATCAGCGACACATCGGTGATGGCCCAGGTCGACGCCAAGCATCTCTACCAGGTGCTGACCGTGCTGGTGCACAACGCACTGAAGTACGGCCGCATCGGCCAGCAGCCTGCACGGGTGCGGCTGCGCGTGGCCCAGCACGAACGCAGCGCGGTGATCGACGTGATGGACCGTGGCCCGGGTATCCCGGAGAGCGTGGCCGCGCAGCTGTTCCGGCCCTTCTTCACCACGTCCGAGCATGGCACGGGACTGGGCCTGTACATCGCGCGCGAGCTGTGCAGGGCCAACCAGGCCCGCCTGGACTACATCGCGGTGCCGGCCGGTGGCTCCTGCTTCCGCCTGGTGCTGCCCGGTCCACATACGCTGCTGCCGAGCTGATCCCCATTCTGTGCGTCAAACATTTGTCGCTTCCACCCCCCTCGTTTATCTTTCACGCCCATGAATGAAACCCGCAGCGCCCTCGTCGTCGACGACGAACGCGACATCCGCGAACTGCTGGTGCTGACCCTCGGCCGCATGGGGCTGCGCATCAGTACCGCCGCCAACCTGGCCGAGGCACGTGAGCTGCTGGCCAGCAATCCGTACGATCTGTGCATCACCGACATGCGCCTGCCCGATGGCAACGGCATCGAACTGGTCAGCGAGATCGCCCAGCACTACCCGCGCACGCCGGTGGCGATGATCACCGCATTCGGCAGCATGGATCTCGCCGTGGAGGCGCTGAAGGCCGGTGCGTTCGATTTCGTCAGCAAGCCGGTGGACATCTCGGTGCTGCGCGGACTGGTCAAGCACGCGCTGGAACTCAACAACGCCGAGCGCCCCGCACCGGGCCCCAACGCCGAACAGGGCGGGCGCCTGCTTGGCCACTCGCAGGCCATGGATGTGCTGCGCACCACCATCGGCAAGGTCGCGCGCAGCCAGGCGCCGGTCTACATCCTCGGCGAGTCGGGCGTCGGCAAGGAGCTGGTCGCACGCACCATCCATGCCCAGGGCGCGCGCGCGGCCGGCCCGTTCGTGCCGGTCAACTGCGGCGCCATTCCCGGCGAGCTGATGGAGAGCGAATTCTTCGGCCACCGCAAGGGCAGTTTCAGCGGCGCACACGCTGACAAGCCTGGCCTGTTCCAGGCTGCGCACGGCGGCACTCTGTTCCTGGACGAAGTGGCTGAACTGCCGCTGCAGATGCAGGTGAAGCTGCTGCGCGCGATCCAGGAAAAGTCGGTGCGCGCGGTGGGCGCGGCCAACGAGGAGCCGGTGGATGTCCGTATCCTCTCGGCCACCCACAAGGACCTGGCCGAGCTGGTCGAGGACGGGCGCTTTCGCCACGACCTGTACTACCGCATCAACGTGATCGAACTGAAGGTGCCGCCACTGCGCGAACGCCGCCAGGACCTGCCCGAACTGGCCGCCGCCGTGCTGGCCCGCCTGGCCCGCAGCCACGGCCGCGCCACCCCGCTGCTGGCGCCGTCGGCGCTGGAAGCGCTGGCACAGTACGCGTTCCCGGGCAATGTGCGCGAGCTGGAGAACATCCTGGAACGTGCGCTGGCCCTGGCCGAGGAAGACTGCATCGGCGCCGACGACCTGCGCCTGCCGCAGCACGCGCCGCGTGCACCTGGCAGTGCGGCGCCCGCCGAAGCGGTGGCCGACCTGCAGCCGGGCAGTGCCGCCCTGCCCTCCTACATCGAGCAGCTCGAGCGCAGCGCCATCCAGCGTGCGCTGGAAGAGAACCGCTGGAACAAGACCCGTACCGCCGCGCAGCTGGGCATCACCTTCCGTGCGCTGCGCTACAAGCTGAAGAAGCTGGGGATGGAGTAAATCCGGAGTCGGATCCCTTTCCAAAGGAAAGGGCTCTGACCCGGCGCGTACCACCAACCTGGCAGTGCCGGCCGCTGGCCGGCAACCCCATGCATCGCGTCATCCACGCATGGCGTGGATCTACCTCAATCCTTGGTGACGCGGTTGATCTCGGCCAGGCTGGTGATGCCCGCCGCCGCCTTCTTCAATGCCGACTGGCGCAGGTCATTCACCCCGATCTGCTGCGCCGCCTCGGCAATCTGCAGCGCATTGCCACCGGCCAGCACGATGGTGGCGATCTCATCGGTCATCGGCATGACCTGGTAGACGCCGGTCCGGCCCTTGTAGCCCTCGGTGCATTCATCGCAGCCCACGGCCTCGTACAGCTCGATGCCCGCATCCAGCTGCGCCTGCGTGAAGCCTTCGGCCAGCAGCGCATGATCGGGCAGGCTGGACGGACGCTTGCAGTTGCCGCACAGGCGACGCGCCAGGCGCTGGGCGATCACCAGCGTCACCGAGCTGGTGATGTTGTAGGGCGCGATACCCATGTTCATCAGGCGCGCGATGGTCTGCGGCGCATCGTTGGTATGCAGCGTGGACAGCACCATGTGGCCGGTCTGCGCGGCCTTGATCGCGATCTCCGCCGTTTCCAGGTCGCGGATTTCGCCGACCATGATGATGTCCGGGTCCTGTCGCAGGAACGAGCGCAGCGCCGCGGCGAAGGTCATGCCGCGCTTGTTGTTCTGCTGTACCTGGTTGACGCCGGGCAGGCGGATTTCCACCGGGTCTTCGGCAGTGGAGATGTTGCGCGTCTCGTCGTTGAGGATACCCAGCGCGGTATACAGCGACACGGTCTTGCCCGATCCGGTCGGGCCGGTCACCAGCACCATGCCGTACGGCTTGTGGATGGCATCCAGGAACAGCTTCTGCTGGTCCGGCTCGTAACCCAGCTTGTCGATGCCCAGCTTGGCCGCGCTGCCATCGAGGATACGCAGCACCACCTTCTCGCCGAACAGGGTCGGCAGCGTGCTGACGCGGAAGTCGATCTGCTTGGTCTTGGACAGGTTGAGCTTGATGCGGCCGTCCTGCGGGACGCGCTTCTCGGCGATGTCCAGCTGTGCCATCACCTTCAGGCGCGCGGCGATGCGCTGGTTCAGCTTCACCGGTGCGCGCGCGACCATCTTCAGCAGGCCGTCGATGCGCAGGCGCACGCGGTAATCGTCTTCGTAGGGCTCGAAGTGGATGTCCGATGCGCCCTTGCGGATCGCATCGACCAGCACCTTGTTGACGAACTTCACCACCGGGGTGTCGTCACCCTTGGCATCGATGCCGGACTCGCCGCCGGTGGCGCCGAGATCCTCGTCGCCGGCCGCCACGTCCAGGTTGCCCATGCCATCGTCATCGCCACCCAGGGCATCGCCGAGGGTGTCATGGCTGGCGTGCCACTGTTCCAGCGTGCGCCGGATCTGGTCCTCGTCGACCAGGATCGGCTCGACCACCAGGTTGGTGTGGAACTTGATCTCGTCCAGCGAGTGGGTCGGGTTGCTGGTGCCGACGAACAGCTTGCCACCGCGCTTGAACAGCGGCAGCACGTTGTGCTTGCGCAGCAGCTCCTCGCTGACCAGGCTCATCGCGTTCTGGCTGGCGTCGAAGGTGGACACGTCGAACAGGGGCATGCCGAACTCGACCGCGTTGGCGGCGGCCAGCTGAGAGGCATTGACCAGCTTGTTCTGCGCGAACCAGGTCGGCAGTGGCTGGCGCGCGGCGGCGGCCTTGGCCATGGCGTCGCGGGCGGTGGCCTCGTCCAGGGCCCCGTCCTGCACCAGGCGACGGGCCAGGCCGGTGATGCCGACAAGATTGGCGGTGGTGACAGCGTTCATATGAATCCTTGGCTCATGGGGTCATGCCATGCCGTGCGTCTTGCACGGACACCGCACGGGGCAGCAGAACCCGCCGCGACCCAATGGCCACCGGCATCGCCAATCCATGAGCAACACTGCCTTGCCCGGCACTCCCGTCCCGGCAGGCACGATCCTGACTCCCCCGGGGATGATAGCCCCGTCAAGGGGCAGCCAGCATCCCATCGGAGCGCTGAAGTGTGATCAGCAGCCGGTCGGGCGATAGCGCGCTTCGAACGCGCTGCCATCACAGCTCCAGATGCCCTCGGCGGAACGTCGCAGGATCAGGTCCTTGCCTTCCAGCACGCTGTGACCCTTGAGGGTGCAGCTGATGTGGCCGACACCGGAGTCGCTGAGTTCGGCTTCGACGTTGGAGCAGTGGGCGTTCTGGGCGCCACCGATGAACTCGGGGGTGACCTCACTAGCGGATCGTCCTTGATAGACAACCGTCTCCACCAGTGTTTTTCCGGGACTGATATCCGCCAGCGCGGCTGTCAGCTGGGTGCGGATGATGTACGGCTGGAACACCACCGTCGCGATGGCCGCCAGAACGGCGATGATGGCCACGACGATCATCAGCTCGATGAGCGTGAAGCCCTTCTGCGTGTTCATGACTCCCCCTGTTTGATCCAGCAATCCCCATTGCTGCGTGCTGACCGGGATTCGTACTCCAGTCAGCACAAGGCCCGCCGAAGCGGGCCTTGTGTCTACTCACGAGAGCTTAGGTCAAACCTAAACTACCAAGCCTCGTGGACCTGAAGGATTACTTGCAGCCCTTCGGAATGAACTTGGCGTCGACCTGCTTGGTTTCGCAGACAAAACCACCTGCGACCGCAGTATTACCAGTACCAGAAGCCTGGGTGTAGTTCAGTGCGATGGTGGAACCGGTACCGATACGGCCCGGATCACGGATGGTGCAGGTCATACCGCCCTGAGCTACTGCGATGGTCGAGCAGGAGCCAGTTTCGGCTGCCTGGAAGCCAGCGTTCTGAATGGACGGGGTACCGCCATCGCTGATGACCATCTCGAACTGGGTCTTGTGCGAGGCCAGGTCGGCCAGCGCAGCGGTGACCTTCGACTTCGAGGTGTAGTCCTGGTAGGCCGGCAGCGCGATGGCGGCCAGGATGGCGATGATCGCGACGACGATCATCAGTTCGATAAGGGTGAAGCCCTTCTGGTTCTTCATTGGTACATCCCCAAGATAGTGGTGGTTGAGTTCAGTGCACGGGATCGGACCGGACAGCGCCGGTTGAGCGGGCCCCATGCCCTGCGGGTGGATCAACGCAGGTTGCGTGCCAACCCCGGCACGCCTCCCCCTGGATTTCCCCGCGCCCATGATGGCAGCAATTTCGCGGATGGGAACCCCCCGCTTCCGAATCTGCGATGGACGCGGCAATGTGACGCAGTACGTCACCTTTGGTCGGCACCCGGCACGAAATCGCACGCTGGGCCGCCTGCCAACTGCCCATCCGCCCTTGAACCCGCTACCATCGATGGCTAGTTACCCGCCTGGGGATGGCGGGTCTTGGGGAGCCAACATGTCTGTCAGTCGCAGTGCGATCAAGAAAGAGCCGGTGGCGCGCGCCACCATGGAGCTGCAGCCGTTTGTCTGGGAGGGGACCGACAAGCGGGGCGTGAAGATGAAGGGCGAGCAGCTGGCCAAGAACGCCAACCTGCTGCGCGCCGAGCTGCGCCGCCAGGGCATCAACCCGGGCCAGGTCAAGCCCAAGTCGAAGCCTCTGTTCGGCGCCGCCGGCAGCCCGGTCAAGCCGAAGGACATCGCCTTCTTCAGCCGTCAGATGGCCACGATGATGAAATCCGGCGTGCCGATCGTGTCGGCGCTGGACATCATCGCCAGCGGGCACAAGAACCCACGGATGAAGAAGCTGGTCGACACCATCCGCACCGACATCGAGGGCGGTTCCTCGATGTACGAAGCGGTCAGCAAGCACCCGGTGCAGTTCGACGAGCTGTACCGCAACCTGGTGCGGGCCGGCGAAGGCGCCGGCGTGCTGGAAACCGTGCTGGACACGGTGGCCACCTACAAGGAGAACATCGAAGCGCTGAAGGGCAAGATCAAGAAAGCGCTGTTCTACCCGATCATGGTGGTGGTGGTGGCCATGCTGGTCAGCGGCATCATGCTGGTGTTCGTGGTCCCGCAGTTCGAGGACGTGTTCAAGAGCTTTGGTGCCGAGCTGCCCGCCTTCACCCAGATGGTGGTGAATCTCTCACGGTTCATGGTGTCGTGGTGGTGGCTGATATTCCTGATCGTGGTGGGCTCCGCTGTCGGTGCGATCATGGCCTACAAGCGCTCGCCGAAGATGCAGCATGCGATGGACCGGTTCGTGCTGAAGGTGCCGGTGATCGGGCAGATCATGCACAACAGCGCCATCGCCCGCTTCTCGCGCACCACCGCGGTGACCTTCAAGGCCGGCGTGCCGCTGGTGGAGGCGCTGGGCATCGTGGCCGGCGCCACCGGCAATACCGTGTACGAAGAGGCGGTGCTGCGCATGCGCGACGACGTTTCGGTGGGTTACCCGGTGAACATGTCGATGAAGCAGACCAACCTGTTCCCGCACATGGTCATCCAGATGACCGGCATCGGCGAAGAGGCTGGTGCGCTGGACGCCATGCTGTTCAAGGTGGCCGAGTACTATGAGCAGGAGGTCAACAATTCGGTGGATGCCCTGAGCAGCCTGCTGGAACCGATGATCATGGTGTTCATTGGTACCATTGTGGGCGGCATGGTGATTGCCATGTACCTTCCCATCTTCAAACTCGGCGCCGTCGTCGGATAACACATACATGGCTTTTCTCGACCAGCATCCTGGCCTCGGCTACCCCGCCGCGGCCGCCTTCGGACTGCTGCTGGGCAGTTTCCTGAACGTCGTCATCCTGCGCCTGCCCAAGCGGCTGGAATGGCAGTGGAAGCGCGATGCGCGCGAAGTCCTGGAGGAACCGGACTTCTATGAGCCGCCCCCACCGGGGATCGTGGTCGAGCCGTCGCACTGCCCGCACTGCAAGCACAAGCTGAGCTGGTACGAGAACATCCCGCTGTTCAGCTGGATCATCCAGGGCGGCAAGTGCCGCCACTGCAAGGCACCGATCTCGCTGCAGTACCCGCTGGTGGAGGCGCTGACCTCACTGCTGGTGGTGGCCTGCGTCTGGCAGTTCGGCTTCGGCTGGCAGGGTTTCGGCGCCATCGTGCTGACCTGCTTCCTGATCGCGCTGTCCGGCATCGATCTGCGCACCCAGCTGCTGCCCGACCAGCTCACCCTGCCGCTGATGTGGCTGGGGCTGATAGGCAGCATCGACAACCTGTACATGCCGGCCAAGCCCGCCCTGGTGGGCGCGGCGGTGGGCTATCTGTCGCTGTGGACGGTCTGGTGGCTGTTCAAGCAGCTGACCGGCAAGGAGGGCATGGGCCACGGCGATTTCAAGCTGCTGGCAGCGCTGGGCGCCTGGTGCGGGCTGAAGGGCATCCTGCCGATCATCCTGCTGTCGTCGGTGCTGGGCGCCATCATCGGCTCGATCTGGCTGTACAGCCGGGGCCGTGACCGCGCCACGCCGATTCCGTTCGGCCCTTACCTGGCCATTGCCGGCTGGTTGTACTTCATGTGGGGTGCGCCGCTGGTGGAACAGTACATGGTGATGAGCGGGCTGCGCTGAGGGGAGTCCCCATGAGCCGCTATGTGGTTGGCCTGACCGGTGGCATCGCCTCGGGCAAGAGTGAAGTGACCCGACGCTTCGAAGCGCTGGGCATCGTGGTGGCCGACGCCGACCTGGCCGCCCGGGCCGTGGTGGCTGCCGACAGCCCGGCGCTGGCCCGCATTGCCGAGCGTTTCGGCGCCGACATGCTGCTGGCCGACGGCGGCCTGGACCGGGCCCGCCTGCGCGCCCACGTCTTTGCCGATCCGGCCGAGCGGACGGCGCTGGAAGCCATCACCCACCCGGCCATCCGCCTGTTGATGCAACAGCAGTGCGAGCAGGCTGAGAGCCCCTATGCGATTGCGGCCATTCCGCTGCTGACCGAGGTGGGCGGACGGAAGGCCTACCCTTGGCTGGACCGGGTATTGCTGGTGGATGCACCGGAAGCCGTGCAGCACGCTCGGCTGATGCAGCGCGACGGCATTGATGCCGCGCTGGCCGACCGGATGATTGCTGCGCAGGCCAGCCGTGCGCAGCGCTTGGCGCTGGCCGATGACGTGGTGGTCAATGATGGGCAGCCGGAGGACCTGCAGGTGCAGGTGGAACAGCTGCATGCGCGGTATCTGGGCTTGGCCGGGGCTTGAGGCCTGGTTGCCGGCCAGCGGCCGGCACTACCAAAGCGCATCCACGCGTGGCGTGGATCTACTGGCCGATTCGATTGCCGGCCAGCGGCCGGCACTACCAAAGCGCATCCATGCGTGGCGTGGATCTACTCCAGCTGCTGGCGGGCGCCACCCTGCTCCCGCGCGATTTCGGCAGCGTGCAGCAGCTGGATCAGGGTATTCAGGCCGGCAAGCGTGCGGCTGAGACCAGCCATCGTGGCGGCCTGCGCCGGGCTGGCCCCCTGCACATCCAGCCGCTGGCCGTCGGCGGCGTCGCGGCCATCCATGCGCGCCAGAAGGGCAGGCAGCAGGTCCCTGGGGTCATCCAGCAGAACTTCGACCCGCTCGGCGACGTCGGCAGGCAGCAGGTGGGCGGCATCGCCGATCAGGGCGTGCAACTGGGGGAACAGCGCGCGGGTGGACATGATGAAGCTCCTCGCAGACGGCAGGCCACCTGCAGATGCAAGGTGGCGGACGGTGCGGGTTGGCGTACCGGACAACTCCCAGATGGATGGAAACTCCGGCGGATTCCCGGGAATCCCCACGCACCGCCCGCCATGAAGCGAGCACAGTGCATTGTCCGCGATGCCGCGCGAGGCATCGGAAGTTTTCCATCTGACAGTTGATTTCAGGACGCCAATCCCGGCCAAGGCACCTGCCCCGGCCAGGTCATCAGGCCATCACCGCGCACGGCGATCTGTAAGGAAATTCCCAAGTGCGGCGCGGGCTTGCCAATGCGTGCGTTGGAACACGCGCAGGGCGCGGCAGCGATCACGGTGGTGTCGTGTCGGGCCTGTGATGCGATGTCCGCGTGCGGTGGATTCAGTGGCACAAGCGACACAGGGCGTGATGCAAGGTCGGCAGGGTCCGTGCCGACCAAGGTCGGCACCCACCAAAGCAGGGGTGCTTACAGCGGCTTCGGCGAGAACGTCAGGGTGGCGATCACGCCACGCTCGCCACCGGGGCGCACGCTCACCTGCCAGCCGTACAGGTCGCACAGACGGCTGACGATCGACAGGCCGATGCCGCCGCCCTGCGAATGACCGGCGTGCGTGCCGCGGTAGCCACGCTGGAACAGCTTGGCCGCGTCTTCCTCGCTCAGGCCCGGGCCGCTGTCGGTCACCGACACCGAATTGGCGCCCACGAAGACGCGTACTTCGCCATCCTGCGAGTACTTCACCGCGTTGCCGATCAGGTTGCCCAGCGCCACCGACAGCGCCGCCTCGGGTGCATCGATCACCAGGTTGCGCTCGCCTTCCAGCAGCAGCTCCAGCGGCTTGCCACCCAGCTGCGCGCGGTGCGCATCCAGCAGCTGCTCGGCCACGCGGGCCACGTTGCTGGTGCCCTGCCCGCGCTCGTTGCGCGACAGCAGCAGCAGTGCGCCGATCAGGTCGCTGCACTGCTGCTCGGCACGCTGGATACGCTGCAGGCGCTGCAGCACCTTCTCGTCCAGGCCGGGCCGGGTCAGCAGCAGCTCGGTGGCACCGCGGATCACTGCCAGCGGCGTGCGCAGTTCATGGCTGACGTCTGCATTGAACTCGCGATCGCGCTGCACCACTTCGGTCAGCCGCGAGGAATAGTCGTCCAGCGCCTGTGCCAGCTGCCCCACCTCGTCATCGGGAAAGCGCGGCGCCAAGGGCTCGGGCTCACTGGTACCGCCGCGGTACGCACGCAGCCGCGCGGCCAGGTCCGACACCGGCTTCATCACCTTCGACGCCGACCACCAGCCCAGCACCAGCGACAGCACGCTGAACACCAGCACCGACAACACCAGCGCGCGGTTGAGCTGCTTGCCGCCGCGCACGCTGTCGGTCATGTCATAGGCGAGGAAGAACCAGGCGTCGTCGGCCTTGCGTACCGCAAGCTTGTAGGCATACGGCTGCCCCTGCTCGTCGGTGCCACTGAGGTTGTAATTGCCGTTCTGCAGGTCGGCCCACTGCGGCCACGACTCGCGGGCCTTGTCGAACTTGTCAGCCGAGTAGGCGTACGCCCGGATCTGCTGCACGGGCACTGCCGGATTGCGCCCCGGATGCTCGTAGAAGCGCCGCGCATACTCTTCGATGTTGTGGTTGATCACGTCTTCCACCAACTGGTTTTCCACCCGCATGCGGGCCCAGTTGGTGGCAAACGCGAACAGTGTCGTCAGGCAGAAGCCCAACAACACGAACGAGACGATGATGCGGCTGCGCAGGCGCCGCCGGTATGGCGTGCGCCGGCGCTCCCCCTTGGCTGCCACGGAATCAGGCTTCCGGGGTGGCGATGCGGTATCCGATGCCATGGCGGGTCTGGATCAGCGGCACTTCAAACGGCTTGTCGACCACCGCACGCAGGCCATGGATATGCACGCGCAGCGAATCCGAATCGGGCAGTTCCTCGCCCCACACGCGGGTTTCCAGCTCCTGGCGGGTCACCACCGCCGGTGCCGCTTCCATCAGCGCCTGCAGGATCTTCAGCGCGGTCGGGTTGAGCTGCAGCAGCTTGCCCTGGCGGCGCACTTCCAGCGTATCCAGGTTGTATTCCAGGTCGCCGGTTTCCAGCACGCGGGTCTGCACGCCCTTGCCGCGGCGCGACAGGGCGTTCAGACGCACTTCCACTTCCTGCAGCGCGAACGGCTTGATCAGGTAGTCATCGGCACCGGAATCGAAGCCGGCCAGCTTGTTGTCCAGCGAATCGCGGGCCGTCAGCATCAGCACCGGGGTCTGCTTGCGCGCTTCATTGCGCAGCTTGCGGCAGACTTCGATGCCGTCCATGCCTGGCAGGTTGAGATCCAGCACGATCGCGTCGAACTCGTGCACCACGGCCAGATGCAGGCCGGTGACCCCGTCAGCCGCGAAGTCCACCGTATGCCCCCGGTCCTCCAGATAGTCGCCCAGGTTGGCCGCAATGTCGCTGTTGTCTTCGATTACCAGGATTCTCACTGTCACCTCTAATTGACTGTACTGCCGGCGCGCATGACCTGCCTCATGTCCTGCTGTGCCCGTTCCTTCTGCCGAGCGCGCTCGGCAACGGTCATGCACTGCGTCGTGGTCCGGTTGGAACCGATGGGCTTTTCACGTTGGCATATTAGACGACTATCTTCACGCGCCTGTGTCAAAACCGTGTTCACGACCTGCTGATCGTTGAAGACCTGGGTTTGCACCGGTTCAGGCATGGAATCGCGTGCCGGGTACTGCTCCACCGCTGCGCGCATGCGTGCCAGGGCGTCGTTGACGCGGGTGCGCTCGTCCTGCTTGAGTTCCGAATAGGTTTCGCCGTCCTTGAGCTCCACCTCGATACGCGCGATCTGCTGCTGCAGCGGCTGGCCGGGCACGAACACGTCCTTGCCCCTGGATGCCGATGCGGTACTGACCAGGGCGAGTCCTGACAACAGGACGGCCGACATCAAAGCCTGTTTCATGGCAAACAAATCCTTGTCTGTGGCGAATCCCGACTCTATTCGCACCCCCTTCACGCCAGCAAGTGCCAATGGTCGGGGCAGCGGAAGCCCTACCGCGAGCTGGCAGGGTTGAAGTTGTTGAAGGTGCGCTGGTCGTTCAACAGCGCCTTGCCCTTTTCCTCGATCCGGCGGCGCTCGGCCACCGTCAGGCAGCGGCTTTTGGGCATGTTGCTGCCGGTGCTGCGCGTGTGCTGGCAGATCTGCCGGCTGTCCTCGTGGGCGCGGGTGAGCAGGGTATTGATCCGCTCCTGGTCGTTGAAGACCTCCCCCTGCACCTGCGGCGGCAGTTCCTGCACGCTCTGGTGGCCGCCCATCCGCGCGGTGATCCGGGCCAGCGCTTCGCGCACGGTGCTGCGGTCATCAGCGGAAATCTCGCTGTAATCGCCATCATCCAGGGCTTTTTCGACCTGGCGCACCTGCTCGGCCACCGGCGACTGCCGGTCCATCTGCACAACGGATTTCTCCGGCTTGGCCGCAGCAGATCCGGCCAGGCCCAGCAACAACGCGATCATCGTGATGCGGTACATCGCCAGCCTCCGATCCATCCAGGAACGATGGGGGCCACTCTACGGCCGTCACGCCACCCCCACAAGGGACAGCGGGCAGGCATAAAAAAGACCCAGGCGGTGCCCCCGCCTGGGTCTGAAGTTGTATCCCGATACCGATCCTGCTGAGAGGCAGAGCTGCGGTTCGCTGAAGCCTACGCGTGGGCCGATTAAAGGCTTGTTAAAGCCGGCCTCATCCGCCCGTGAGAATCTCAAGCCGCTGAATAATCAGGGTTTTTTAAGCTTCTCGACGTGCTCGATGATGCGCGTGGCCACGTCCACCCCGCACGCAGCCTCGATCCCTTCCAGCCCCGGCGTTGAATTGACCTCCAGCACCAGCGGGCCGCGCGCGGAGCGGATCAGGTCCACCCCGCACACCGACAGTCCCAGCGCCTTGGCCGACCGCACCGCCACCTGCTGCTCGGCACGGCTGGCCTTGGCCGCCACCGCCGTACCCCCGGCATGCAGGTTGGAGCGGAAGTCACCTTCCGGCGCCTGCCGCTGCATCGAGGCAACCACCTGGTCACCGACCACGAAGCAGCGCAGATCGGCGCCCTTGGCCTCGCCGATGAATTCCTGCATCAGGAAATTGGCGTACAACCCGCGCAGGGCCTCGACAATGCCGCGCGAGGCGCTGGCCTTCTCGGTAAGGATCACGCCGCGCCCCTGGGTACCTTCGTTGAGCTTCACCACATGCGGCGGTGGGCCCAGCATGGACAACAGGTCGACGGTGTCGTCGGGGTTGTCGCCGAACACAGTGACCGGCATGTCGATGCCCTTGGCCGCCAGCAGCTGGTGTGCGCGCAGCTTGTCGCGCGAACGCAGGATCGCGTCGGACGGATTCGGGGTGCGTGCACCCATCAGTTCGAACTGGCGCAGCACGGCCGTGCCATAGCGGGTGATCGAGGCACCGATGCGCGGGATGACCATGTCCACGCCGGTCATCGGCCGGCCCTTGTAATGCATCGAAAAGCCATCGGCGGCAATGCGCATGTAGCAGCGCAGCGGATCGAGGATGCGCACGGTGTGGCCGCGCGCGCGCGCCGCCTCGACCAGCCGGCGGGTGGAATACAGGGAACTGTTGCGGGACAGGATGGCGAGCTTCATCGCGGCAGGATCGGGCGGCAGGCGCGCAGCATAGCGCGGGCGTGTGGCGGGTGGATGATGCCCTGCGGCGTGGCTTGCTCAGGCGCAGGCGGCACACTGCGGTGGCAGGCCAGACCGCAAGGAAACCCGATGTCGATCACCGTATTCCCGCGCTTCTCCGAAGTGGATGTACTCGGCCACGTCACCAACACCGCCCTGCCCGTCTGGTTCGAGGAAGGCCGCCAGGAGATCTTCCGGCATTTCAGCCGCGAGGCCAGCATGCGCGACCTGGCACTGATCCTGCGCCGCTACGAGATCGACTTCCTGCAGCAGATACAGGCGGGACACGAAGTGCGCATCGAGACCCGGATCGAGAGCATTGGCCGCTCCTCGCTGTCGATCGTGCAGCAGGCGTTCCAGTTCGAGGCCCTGGTAGCCAGCGGGCGCTGCGTGATGGTTCATTTCGACTACACGGCCAACGCCTCGCGCGAGATCGATGCGGAGCAGCGCCAGGCGTTGTCGGGGCTGTTCACCGAGGAATATGCACAGTCGCTGCGGGAAACGAGCGCGCGCGCCGCCGAGGCCTGATCAGCGCGAGGGAAGGCGCAGCCTGAAGCGCCCATCACGGGCGCGCAGCGCCAACCCGGTTTCACGCCATTCCACAGGCAGCTCCAAGGCTGTGTGGCGCGTGGGGTTTCGATGGACGGCATCGGACTCCCAGCGTTCCTCATAGGCTTCGCACTGCAGTGTGCCGTCATCGTCAGCATCGATCACATTGATCCAGGCCATGCTCCGGGCCTTGCCGAAGCCCCCCATCGCATGACGGGCAAAGGCTTGCCAACGACCCTGCCAGCAGACAAGCCACACGCCCTCGATGGGTCGCAGGTTCTCATCAAGCACACTGCCGGCCACCACCAGGCAGCGTCCCGACGGGCTCGCGATCACGGTCTCCAGATCACAGGCATGGCGACCACTGGAGGTCTCGTCAAGGTAAAGGGCATACGGGCAGATGCACGCGAACAGGGCCGGATGCGCAGTCACGCGCAGATCATCGGGAAGCAGTGGGACCGCGCGCAGCACCCGGGCATCAGGCAGGACGTGCCTCAGCTCCCGCGGCCATCCGGCGGCCAGCGCCGGATGGCCGTGCTCCAGCCATAGGCCTCGGCAGGAATGCAGCTGGGTCACGCCGCCGGACTGGCTGCGCAGCCACGCCGCCGCCCCCGCCTACCCATCGGTCTGCAGGCGCTCGCCCAGCTGCTGCCGGAACTGGCCGGGGTCAGCCGCAAGCACCTGCACCGTCTTTTGGCGCTCGTCGTAGACGATCACTGCTTCGCATCGATCAACATACCCGCTGGCCAGGCGCAGCGCGCCTCCCGGCAGGTCCTGCCATTCACCACTGGCATCACGACTGCCTCCAGTGGATACGCCTTCGACGATGGCGCCATCGCGCAGCATCTGCGTGCTGTACGCCGGTCCGCCCATGCCCAGCTCGCCCCAATCCAAGAGCACATCATGTGCGGGCGGTCGTTCGGCAAAGGGCTTCATCGATCGCGAGCGCAGTCGCGAACCGCCCACGGCATTGCCGACCAGATCGTTTCGCTGCAGCGCGCCCCCCAACGCAAGGCACACGGCAAGGCCGGCAATCACTCCCAAAGGCGACCACCAGGCCACACAGACGGCGACCAGGGCCAGGAACGGCAACCACTGGGTGTAGCGCCGCAGGGCGGTTCGATCAAGGGACATGCGGATGAGAGAGGCGCCCCAGCGAACCGTCGACGTCTTCAATGCCGATCCGATCGATTGCGGCCGATGCCGGTTCAAGCATCCTGCGCTCCTGGAACTGCGCCAAATCGATTCTCTTCCTCGCTCCCGGGAAGCAGCATGACCGGAAAGAGGACGAACACCCCCAAGGGAATGAACGCGATCACGGTGTACCAGCCTGACTCGTCGATGTCGTGCAATCTCCTCACGGTCAGGGCCAGCATCGGAGGCAGGAAGACGAAGACAGCGCAGACGGTCATGACCCATCCCACCTTCCACAGGCTCTCGGACGTTTCCCAATCCAACGACAGGTACCCGACCAGCCAGTAACCGCGATCCATCACGCTGTAGCTCACCGCCACCACGAACCCGGCCAGCAGCGAATACGACCAGAACTCCCGCCGGTCGGATCGTCCGGAAAAATCAAAGCATCGCCTGATGGGCACAAGTGCAGCGATCATTCACGCTCCGGGCAACGGATGTTGGGCGTCAACAGCTGACGATCTTCTAGCATTGCGAAGCCAAGCATCAACTGAACCCCGCAGCTCGACCGGGCCCGGGAGGCCACAGCAGCCGCAGCTGCAGCAGGGCAGTTCCCGTCCTGCAGGCTATGCGCAAGGATGCATTCGGACACGACCGATCCGGCCAAGGGATGTTTGCGAAGCGACGTCCAGCCCTGCCATTCACCGGGCATCTCGACCGGGATCCATGCGCGGAAAAGCGGGGTGCGGATATCGCGGAGCGTCTGCCTGATGCAGACCGCTGGAGACATGGAGCGGGCGATGGGAATCGAACCCACGTCAGTAGTCGGGTGGGAAGGTGGCCTCGCGGCCACCCTCCCCCCTCAGAACCGTGCGTGAAAGTTACCCTTCACACGGCTCAAGCAGTCACAAACCCCCTTCTTCTATGGGAGGGGGCGACAGCCGTAGCCTGGCACGGGCGTGAAGCTGCTCGTGACAGGTGGTGTGGAGCAAAACAAGGTTGGAGAGGCGGTCAGACTCCCCGTACACCCTGAAAACCTTGTGGTGGATGTGCCAGCTGGTGCTGGTCAGCTTTCGCCCACAGCAGGCGCACTTGGCCTCTTGCTTTGTCCAAAGCCATAGCAGTTTCCTTTTCCCGGTCAGCGAGCGCTTCATACGGTATTGCAACCGCTGATTAAAGTAGCTCTCGTCCTTGGGGTCGTAGGGGCTAACGTCGGACCGCACCTTGATGTATTCGCCGACCTTGAGGGACGACAGGCGCATCAGAGTGTGTTTACCGACACCGAAGATCCAATCGCGGGACTTGTCGCGCCGGAAGTACCGACGTTTGATCCAGCGGAGACCTTTGGTGGGGTGACGGCGTTTGGCCCAGCACCAGACCGCGTGGTGGATAAGGTGATCCAGTCTTGCGAACGGTTCTGAGGCGTTCACAACTTGGTGATACATGCCCCACCCCCGAATGATCGGGTTCAGCACATGCAGCACGTCGTCTTGCGTGGATCCCCGCAACAGCCGGAGCTGGCTGCGGATCTTAGCCATGAAGGCGTTGGTGTTTTGTTTCGACGGCCTTCTGAGGAGGAGATTTCCAAATTTCCGGAAGTTCCAACCCAAGAAGTCGAAGCCTTCGTCCATATGCGTGATCTTCGTCTTGCTTTCGGAGAGCGTGAGCCCTCTTTCCGCGAGGAACTTGACGACGATCGGCTTGACCTTGCGTTCCAGGATCTCCGCAGAGGCTCCTGTGATGACAAAGTCGTCTGCGTAGCGGACGAAGTTGCACTTGTTGCGGCGTGGGAGCGCATCGATGAGCCGGCCCAGTCCGTCAAGGACAATGTTTGCGAGCACAGGGGAAATGATGCCGCCCTGTGGTGTGCCCGCGTCCGTCGGAAACAACTTACGGTCTTCCATGAAGCCTGCTTTCAGCCACTGCGACAGCACATGCCGGTCGATTGGTACGTGTTTCATCAGCCAGTCGTGACTGATGTTGTCGAAGCAACCTTTGATATCCCCTTCCATCACCCAGCGTGAGCTGGTCTTCGTACTCAGACAGGTCTTCAGGTGGGCGGCAGCGTCGGCTGTCGACCTGAAACTACGGAACCCGTATGAGTGAATGTCCCCATAAGCTTCGGCGACGGGGTCGAGCGCAAACAGATACAACGCCTGCATTGCTCGATCTTTCATCGTCGGTATACCGAGAGGGCGGGTGCCACCTCGGGCCTTGGGGATGTGGATTCGGCGAAGCGGTTTTGCCTTGTATCCCTTACGTTGCAAGGAGTTGATGGCATTCCACTTGGCCGCGGGTGTCGACCACGTTGCACGGTCTACACCTGGGGTACGACGGCCTTGGTTCTCCGTGACTCGACGTACAGCCGTTGCTTTGGCTGCAGTTGAGCGGACAAGTAGCTTTTGTAGGCGTGTAACCCTACGCCACTGCTTATCCTTAGCTGCCTTCGCTATTCTTGCCTGCATCCTCGACACAGCGCAGCTTGTGGCTTTCCAGTTGATGGAGTGCCAGTTGCTGAGGTGTGAGGAGGCGACATCACCATCGATGATGGCGTCCATATCTACCTCCTGGAGTGGAGCGGGTGAAGGGAATCGAACCCTCGTCAGTTGCTTGGGAAGCAACAGCTCTACCATTGAGCTACACCCGCCCAGAGCCCGTCAGGGGATAGACGCCCCAAAGGGGAGTCGTTCCCCGTTGGGTATGAGTTTGCGAAGCCTGTCTAGCGACAGACCACCCGGTGGAAGTCAGCACTCTTTCGGGTTGGGGCGATCTTTTCATCCCCTATCCCCTCGATTACAGAGAGGCGTTCGCTTACTCCACCATCCTATACCCACTTGGTCATCGTTTCTCCTTGCGGAGAACCTAGTCGCCGAGGCGACAACCAGTTGGGCTTACCACGTTCCGTGCATGCAACAGAGTACCTAGGATCTCGCCTTTTCGCCGGAGGTGCAATTGTCAGCGTGTCTCTACCAAGCAGAGAAACATCCGACCTCGTCCCGTTTTGGGTAGGGCCCAGTCGCAGTTGGCCCGTCTAGCTTGACGACGTTTATATGGCGATTCGTTTGTACTGATCCTTGACACTCAGCCTAGCGCCTACTCGGTTACGACTACCGAGGTCACGAGTCCTCCCTCACGGGAGAATCGTATCCGTGAGGATGGCTACATTAACGGAGAGCTTAACACCGGAGAATTACTTCTCCCGCACCACTCCTTGGCTACCGGTGGCTGAACACCGGGTTGGTTCGACAACCCTTGACAGGGTGGACGACCAACAATTGCATGCACAGCCTTCGCCGTGCCAGTAGGGATGTACTCCTACCGTTCAACGTATCGTCCACCGTGTTGCTGGGGGACGTTTTGCTGCCAGACCGAGATCTGTACAGCTGTGGCCAGGAAACCGCCTGGTCGGTTGAACGTGCGGCACGGCTCGTGTCGCACGCTTGGGAAGCTACAGCTCTACCATTGAGCTACGCCCGCGTTGCGGTGGGAAGTCTATGCGCTGGGCCCCGTGTTGCGCAATGGTGCCCATCGCATCAGGCCGGGGTCACAGCCCTCTCGCTGCCGAGAGGGCCGACCCCGCCTGGTTTCTGCTTAGAAGGTGCCGCTGAAGTTGGCGAACAGCGTTGCGTCCTGGGCACGCTTCTGCCCGGCCGAAGCGCTCAGGCCGAAGTTGCTCTGCAGCCCGAACAGTTCGGTGCGGGCGCCCAGCACGACGGTCGCGTAGTCCTTGTCGAACTTCAGGCCCGGCACACGGTAGGTGCCCAGTTCCGGCAGGGTCTGCAGCCACGCGCTGCCCTGCTTGGTGTCTTCGAACTCATGGTCGTAGGTCAGCTGCGCGTACGGCTTGAGGGTGCCGCCATCGAAGCGGGCCTGCCAACCGATGCGACCAACGGTCGAATCAACGTTCTGGCGGTCGTAGCCCAGCGCGGTGGCCAGGGTGCCGGCCGCAGCGCTTTCGGTGTAACCATCGATCTTCACCTTCTGCCAGATCACCGAAGCGATCGGGCCGTGGCGGAAGCCGCCTTCGGTGCCGAACTCGTAACCGGCGTTCAGGGCGGCGGTCAGGTTGCTGCCGTCCGGCGAACCACCGTGCTCGCGGGTGGCCGGGCCGAGCTGGACCTTGCGGTTCACGTCATACGACAGCCAGGTGTAGCTGACCTGGCCGTTCACCCAGATGCGATCGCCGTACCAGCCGGCGAACAGACCGGCGGTGGTGTCCTTCTGGGTGAAATCGCCACGGCTGTTGCCGAAGTCGGCGTTGAGGCGGCCGAAGCCGGCGAAGCCGCCGACCACCATGCCGTCGCGCGCCCAGTCGATGCCGAACAGGCCGGCCGGCGCCAGGCCGTCGTACAGATCCGCGTGGTCGTAGCGCTGCAGGTCACCGCGGACGCCGCCCCACCAGGACAGGCCGTCGGCCGGACGACCGCCCAGGTGCATGCTGACCTGATCGGCACGCGAACGACCGATGGTCTGTGCCGAGTGGCTCAGCACCTGCTGCAGGCGCGGGGCTTCCAGCACCGAGACCGCGTACTGGCCCAGCAGCTGGTGGCCCGCCGTGGTCGGATGCACGCCATCGGCGAACAGATAGGTGTTGGCCGCATCCGGGCTGACGTAGCTGGTCGGATTGCAGGTCAGGATGCTCTGGGTCGAATTGGCCGGATCGATCTTGCAGGCGGTGCTGGTGACGTTGGTGAAGCCGTACATGGCCGGATTGGCGGCGACTTCGCCCAGCACGGTGAAGGTATCGAGCGGGATGAACTCGATGCCGGCCTGCTTCAGGCCACCATAAAGAGCCTTGTTGTAGCCGGCTGACAGCGCGGTGGCGGTGGCCGCGTTCGGGCCGCGGAAGGCCGGAGTCAGGCCGACGTTCGGCAGGTTCGGCACCAGCACGTACTGCGCACCGGCCTGCTTCAGCGCACCCACCAGAGCGATCTGGTCGGTGACGGCGGCGCCGATGATGGCCTGTGCCTGCGCCGGTGCAGCTGCGGCGGCGAACAGGTCATTGGCGCCGCCCCACACCGTGTACAGGACATTGCCGTCAGCCTTGCCGCCGTTGGCGGCCAGATAACGGGCCGCCTGCGACTTCAGCGAGGGGATAGTCCCCATTGCGCTCGGCACGTCCACGCCAACGCGGGCACCACCGACCGCGTAATTGTCACCGTTCTGGCCGTTGCCATTGGCGGCGCCATTGAGGCCATAGTAGTTGGCGACCTGCTGCGACCACACCCAGCCCGGGTTGGTGGTGAACTGGCCGGTCACCGGACGCACATCGGCCGGCAGCAGCGGGCGGAAATAGCCGGCATCGGTCAGGCTGTCGCCGAAGAACACGGCCTTGGAATACGGGGATTCGCCTGCCATGGCCGGAAGCGCGGCCAGCGCGATCGCGGCCGCCATCAGGGTGCGGATCGGGCGTTTGCTGAGCAGCATGAAAAAACTCCTGTGGGGATATCGTTGAGGACCCGGCGGACGTACGCCGGCGCACGGTGAATGGTTTCACTGCGCCGCGTTTTGCTCACGCTGCGCCGCCGCATGGATTGTCGCCCGATCACCGGGAAACCTGCTGTGCCGGAGCTGGCGCCCCGTTCAATTTGCAAGTGTTCCGATCCCGGCGGGCTATCGGCGACAATGCACGGATGAACATCCAGCTCAATGGCGAACCCCGCGCCCTGCCCGCTTCGGCAACCCTCCACGACCTGCTCGAGGCCGAACAGTTGCTGCAGCGCCGGGTGGCGGTCGAGGTCAACGGCGAGATCGTCAGCCGCAGCCGCCACGGCGAGCACGTCCTGGCCGAAGGCGACGTGGTGGAGATCGTGCACGCGTTGGGCGGGGGCTGAGACCTCCGGGTGGTGCCGGCCGCTGGCCGGCAATCCGACGCTGTCAGGCACCCTGCATGTGCCGGCCAGCGGCCGGCACTACCCTCGCCCTCCTGCGGACAGCACCGCCTTGCGTGATCCCATCTTCAGGCGGATAGGCGATAATCGCGCCATGAACGTTCATGTCTCCCCCGATTCGCTGGTGATCGCCGGCAAGACCTATGGCTCGCGGCTGCTGACCGGCACCGGCAAGTTCAAGGATCTGGAAGAAACCCGCCTGGCCACCGAGGCCGCGGGCGCCCAGATCGTCACCGTGGCGATCCGCCGCACCAACATCGGGCAGAACCCGGGCGAGCCGAACCTGCTCGACGTGCTGCCGCCGGAGCGCTACACCATCCTGCCCAACACCGCCGGCTGCTACACCGCCGAAGATGCCGTGCGCACCTGCCGCCTGGCCCGTGAGCTGCTGGACGGCCATAACCTGACCAAGCTGGAAGTGCTGGGCGACCAGAAGTCGCTGTACCCGGACGTGGTGCAGACCCTCAAGGCTGCCGAGCAGCTGGTCAAGGACGGCTTCGAAGTGATGGTCTACACCTCTGACGATCCGATCCTGGCCAAGCGCCTGGAAGAGATCGGCTGCGCTGCGGTGATGCCGCTGGCCGCGCCGATCGGTTCGGGCCTGGGCATCCAGAACAAGTACAACCTGCTGCAGATCATCGAAGACGCCAAGGTGCCGATCATCGTCGACGCCGGCGTCGGTACCGCGTCGGATGCCGCGATTGCGATGGAGCTGGGCTGCGACGGCGTGCTGATGAACACGGCCATTGCCGGTGCGCGCCACCCGGTGCTGATGGCCAGTGCCATGCGCAAAGCGGTCGAGGCCGGCCGCGAGGCCTTCCTGGCCGGGCGCATCCCGCGCAAGCGCTACGCCAGCGCCTCCTCCCCGGTGGATGGGCTGATCGGCTGATGACCAATCCTTTTGACAGCGCCGGTTCCAAGGCTCCGCCCAAGCCCTTCACCGTAAGCGAGGGCCGCCGCGAGGTGCGCAGCTTCGTGTTGCGCCAAGGCCGCTTCACCCCCGCCCAGCAGCGCGCGTTCGACGAACGCTGGCCGCGCTTCGGCCTCGACTACACCGGCCAGCCGCGTGACCTGGACGCCACCTTCGGCCGCCCGGCACACAAGGTGCTGGAAATCGGCTTCGGCAACGGTGCCGCGCTGCGCTTCGCCGCCCAGCACGACCCGTCACGCGATTACATCGGCATCGAAGTGCACGCCCCGGGCGTGGGCAGGCTGCTGAACGCGCTGGCCGACGACAACGCCGACCACGTGCGCCTGTACCACCACGACGCGGTTGAAGTGCTGCAGAACGAGATCGCCGATGGCGCGCTCGATGAAGTGCGCATCTACTTCCCGGACCCGTGGCACAAGAAGCGCCACAACAAGCGCCGCCTGCTGCAGCCGGCGTTCGCCGAACTGCTGGTGCGCAAGCTGCGCCCGGGCGGTCGCCTGCACTGTGCCACTGACTGGGAGGACTACGCCGAGCAGATGTGGGACGTGCTCGATGCCACCGCCGGCCTGGTCAACCGTGCCGGCCCGCGTGGCAGCGTGCCGCGCCCAGACTGGCGCCCGCAGACCCACTTCGAGACCCGCGGCCAGAAGCTCGGCCATGGCGTCTGGGACCTGCTGTACGACCGCACCTGACAATCGCCTGAGGACGCCGCGCCCCACATGGATACCGCGCTGACGCTGACCAACGACATGAAGCTCGTGCTCGGGCTGGTCGGCTTCACGATGGCGATGTTCCTGTTCGAGCGCATCCGCGCCGACGTGGTCGCGCTGGTGGTACTGGTGGTGCTCGGTGTCACCGGGCTGATCGCGCCGGAGGAAATCTTCGGCGGCTTCTCCGGTAACGCGGTGATGAGCATCATCGCCACCACCATCCTCGGTGCCGGCCTGGACCGCACCGGGGCGCTGAACCGGCTGGCCGCGTGGCTGCTGCGACGCGGTCATGGCGTCGAGCAGCGGCTGCTGATGATGACCACGGCCATTGCCGGCCTGAACTCGTCCTTCATGCAGAACCCGTCGGTGATGGCGCTGTACCTGCCGGTGGCTTCGCGACTGGCAGCGCGCACCGGCCTGACCCTGCAGCGCCTGCTGCTGCCGATTTCGGCGGCGATCGTGATGGGCGGTGCGCTGACCATGGTCGGCAATTCACCGCTCATCCTGCTGAACGATCTGCTGGCCTCGGCCAACAACAACCTGCCCTCGGGCCTGGCTACCATCGAGCCGCTGCGCATGTTCGCGCCGCTGCCGATCGGCGTGGCGCTGCTGATCGCCTCGCTGCTGTACTTCCGCTACTACGGCGACCGCAAGCTGATCGAGGAAGAGAACCTGGCCAACGACGGGGTCACCCCGGCGCGCACCGAAAGCTACTTCGCCAAGACCTACGGCATCGAAGGCGATGTGTTCGAACTGGTGGTCAGTGCTGAAAGCCCGCTGGTGGGCATGACCCTGGGCGAGGCCGAGAACCTGCACGATGCGCCGCTGCTGCTGGCCCTGAAGACCGGCAACGACACCCGCCTGGCGCCGCCGGCGGAGATGCGCATCTGGGTGGGCAGCGTGCTCGGCGCAATGGGCCCGCGCGAGCAGATCAACGACTTCGCGCAGAACCAGTTCCTGCGCATGTCTTCGCGCCTGAAGCACCTGGGTGACCTGTTCAACCCGAGCCGCGCCGGTATTTCCGAGGCGGTGGTACCGCCGACCTCGAACGTGATCGGCAAGAGCGCGGCCGACCTGCGCCTGCGCAAGGAGCGCGGCATCAGCCTGCTGGCGATCAACCGCGACAAGCAGGTGATCCGCGAGGACGCGCGCGACGTGCAGTTGCGTGCAGGCGACATGCTGGTCTTCCACAGCATCTGGACCGACCTGGCACAGGCGGCCAAGAGCCGCGACTTCGTGGTGGTGACCGACTACCCGACCGGCGAACAACGCCCGCACAAATTCAAGATCGCCATGGCGATCTTCGCGTTGACCATCCTGATCGCGCTGACCAGCAAGCTGCCGGTGGCGCTGACGCTGATGACCGGCGTGGCCGGCATGCTGCTGACCGGCGTGCTGCGCATGGACGAGGCCTATGCCTCGATCAACTGGAAAACGGTGTTCATGATGGCCGGGCTGATCCCGCTCGGCTGGGCGATGGACTCCAGTGGTGCGGCGGCATGGGTGGCCGGCCATACCATCGACAAGCTGCCCACCGGCATCCCGGTGTGGGTGCTGGAGGTGGCGCTGGCGCTGCTGACCACGGCGTTCTCGCTGGTGATCAGCCATGTGGGCGCGACCATCGTGATGGTGCCGATCGCGGTGAACCTGGCACTGGCGGCGGGCGGCAACCCGACCGCGTTCGCGCTGATCGTGGCGCTGTCGGCGTCCAACAATCTGATGACCGCCTCCAACCCGGTGATCTCGATGATCACCGGCCCCGCCAACTACACCCCGCGCGAGATGTGGCGGGTCGGCGGACCGCTGTCGCTGATCTACACCTGCGTGGTGGTGCTGATGATCAACCTGATGTTCTGAGGGGCTTGATCGGCAGGGCTGCGCCCTGCACCCCGGTAGTGCCGGCCGCTGGCCGGCAACATCAACAGCAACAGCGGGCATTCCGTGGGATGGCGGGGCACTGTGGGTTTGCGGGGACGCCGTAAACCCATCCATGGGGGCTTGGTCGCGGCATCCATGCCGCTCACACCCCGCAAACCCACAGTGCCCCGCCTTCGACAGGTTCACGCGGCTGGTGGTGGGGGGCGGCCG
>NZ_JAPTFQ010000043.1:0-39754 GCF_030985535.1 Stenotrophomonas sp. Sm2128 | reverse complement strand
GCGCCCGCCACTACCCTGACTTACTTGCTGCTGAAGGACTAAATAACAACGGAAAACTTATTTAAAGCATATAAATCAATTACTTATGCTTGAAATAAGACTTTCGACTTATGTGAGCCTTGTCAATTGATCCTCGAGACTCGCACTGCCTTTAGAGCCTTGCAGATCAGATCAGACACCTCAGCTGGAGAGACACCCAGCGCAGATGCCATTTGGCAGAATTCGAGAACGTCTAGACGACGTGATCCAGACTCTATTGAAGAAATGCGCTGTTGGGGCCACCCCAGATGGGCAGCAAGCTGAGTCTGACTGATGCCCAAGATCTCCCGATGCTCCCGAAGCTTTCCGACCAAACGGAGGTACGGGTTCTGATAGATCGTCTTCGTAGCCATCCGGTCCGCCTCAAGGAGCGGATGGAAATCTATGACCGGGGCACGGCATACATGAAAATCATGTAGACGACATCGTGCCGCCTTGGTAGCATCCGGACTGGTTAATTTGCCGGGGATCGAGTGATCTATGGCCGTAGCCAACAGACCCTCCTTCCTTCGTGGCCCGAGCTCGACTCACTTGTCGTATCGCTTGGTCCTTTCTACACCTGCGCCTGGTGTGCGCTTGAACGCTCCACTTCCGTTAGCGCGCCCGTTTCCTCAGACCCTGCTGTCGCCCAGCAACTCCTGCAATTCCTAAAAAGCGCAGGTGTTGTGACCGGTTCCAGTTCAGGCAACGGAGCCGTTAAGCGCTCTCTCTACGAACCGGTCAGTTGGTCCTACGTCGATGACCTGATTCTTCCTGATGACCTTGATGCAGCGCTCAAGGGGATGCTTGATGCTTGGCGCCCGACGCTTGATAAACACGCAAGACTTTGGATCTGGCGCCAGCTAGCGGATCGAGAGGCAAGCGCCTATCTCACATCATTGCTGCGCCGTCACCGTATCGGAGTGCACCGCGTAGATGAAATCCTGAGAAGTCAGGATGAGGAGTGGACTCGTCTGAGCCTGGGGCGGAAACGATACGTGCTCTGGTCATCTGTAAGGGGAGCAGCGAGCCAGTTCCTTAGTAGCGGTGGCAACGAGGACGCCGCACTAGAAGTGCTTTCCCGAGAGATGCGAAGGAGGACGCGCTGGCTGGTAGTAAAGGCGGCCGCGGGTGAACTTCGAAGAACCGACTATTGCTTCCTTCCTGACACAGGTTGGCGACGACCACTGATGATCGATGTAGCGCTGGAAAGCATACTGAAGATAGGCGATGACTACTGGCTTGCAGCTCCATCCTTGGGCGAAATCTAGTCAAAACAGAGGCCCTCGATTACCCACTTCCCTGGCTCAGCTGAACCAAGAATCACGAGACTTGATAGATGCGTCCAATCATTCTTGCACTGGACCTTGAGGGAACACTTATCTCCAATGCCGTCAGTCAAATACCCCGACCCGGCCTGATGGAGTTCCTAAACTATGCCAGCAGCACCTTCAATCGGATCGTCATGTTCACCTCTGTACCCCAAAAGGTTGTTGCAGAGATTACATCCCTCTTGGTGCTGGAGGGACGCGCTCCCGAATGGTCTCAACATCTCCCATACATCGAATGGGACGGTCCGACGAAGGACCTTCGATTCGTTTCGGCAGAACTTGGCGAGGCACTGTTGCTGGATGATCACGGGGCCTACGTGCATCCCGGCCAACACTTCCTCTGGATTGAAGCCCCTCTCTTCGCTGCACCATATTCTGATGGAGACGAGGGGCTGCAGCTGGTGATCCAGCGTCTTGAGGAGCGCCTCAATCCAGGCAGCACAAAGCCCAAGGCGCGGCCTTAGTGGATGGAGTGTGCCGTGGATGCAATCTTCGGACGCCGCAGTGAGACACCGCCAGCCCCCAATACTCGAGGATTCTGTGCACAGAACTAGCTTGTCTCATCCGTTGCAGATTGCGGGACTTTCCGTCGGTGCCAACGGAGGAACCATAGGCGTTACCTTTGCCCCCGGTAAGCATCAGAAAGTTGCAATGACGGGCTCGTGGTGTAGAGATCTCGAGCTCGATCTAGCGTCCGTCTCAGCTTGGGGATGTCGCCATCTGCTTTCCTTGATTGAACCGTGGGAGTTCGACGATCTCGGGATAGGGTCGCTACCCGAACGCGCGCGCGCTCATGGCCTGCACTGGCATGGTCTTCCGATTCGTGATGGAGAAGCGCCGGATCCTCAGTTCTTGGACGAGTGGACACGACTAGGCCCCGTCCTCACTGACGATTTGCTCCGCGGTGACAAAGTAGTCGTTCATTGCAAAGGAGGGCTTGGCAGAGCGGGCACCGTGGCTTCGATGCTACTGCTCGAGAGCAGATCATGCCTAAGCGCTGAAGAAGCTATGGCCAGAGTTCGGAGTGCTCGTCCCGGAGCCGTGGAAACGGCGGAGCAAGAGCGCTTCCTTCTTCACTGGGCTTCTCGGATGCTCTAGAACCGTGTGCGCTGAAGCATCCGTTCTGAACTCTTGACACGGCACTAATCACGTCCAGACCTGTGAACCTCCCAGTGCCGGATCAGCTTCGCCCCGGTGCTCATCGGTGAATCTGAGAACCCGCGGGGAGGTCAGCAATCAGAGGTTTGAGGGGATCTCCCCACGGCAGGCGTATAAGTAGGGAAGGATGAGGAGATCTCCACATGAATGATCTAGACGATTGGCTGTCCAGAGCCTCGGCAGCTACAAGGCCAGACGGCCATGATCGGGCCACCGATAGCCTGGTCCGACGCCTGTCCCAGGAAGCTTCCCCTTCGCAATGGGCCGGTAAGCGAGAGTTCCGCCGGGCACTCGCATGCGCGGCGCTCGCGGCGGTGCTTACCTGCGGAGGAGTAGGCTCCGCCTTCTTTGTCACCCAGGCACCCTCGCGCCCGACATGGGTCGCGGCCCCAGCTTCCATGTCCCCATACGCTCTACTGGTGGAACGCTGATGGCAATCGGACCCCTCATGAGGCTGCCGCTGGCAACAATCGCTGGCGCCATCATTGGCGTAGTGTGCGCGCTGGCTATCGGCTGGATCTGGCACTCGCTCAATCCTGGGCACAGCGATCTCCATGAACGCCTTCACGCCGTGGTGCCTCTGGACGACTCGGAGAAGCAGATCCTCCAGGCCAAGGAACAGCTGTTCGCAACAAGGCGAGGTGAGATCGAAGCGCGCCTGCGGATTGCCAACCGCCAGCTGGCGGACGCCATCGCGGCTGACCCCAAATGGAACCCCCAGGTGGAACGTGCAAGTCGTGAGGTGGAGCGGGCTGCGGGCGATCTCCAGCGCATCACGCTCGAGCATGTGTTCGAGATGCGCGAGGGCTTGAAACCCGAGCACCGGCCGGCCTACGACAAGGCACTCCTTGAAGCACTTCGCACCGACTCTCCCTGAGCCCCACAAACGTTGTGACCATCGAGGACGACAACAACTGGGCAGTTGAAGCTGCGGCGGGTGATGCTGAGGCCTTCGCTCGCCTGGTCCGCCGTCACTCGCCAGCAATCAAGCAGATGGTTCGAGGCATGGGTCTGCCCGAAACCGACGTCGATGATGTCGTGCAGGAGACATTCGTTGCCGCTTGGCGAGGCCTGTCAGAGTACGATCCGACGCGCTCGGTACTTCCTTGGCTGATGCGTATTGGAATCAACAAGGTTCGTGATACGCAACGGTTTCGACGCGTCCGCCACTTCCTGTTTCGGGCCAAGCCTTTGGATGATGAGGAAGGACGCGCCCTGCATTCCGAGCAGGCCGGGCCAGAGCAGGTTGCCGGTTCTCAGCTTGAGCTCGCAGAAGTAAGAAGGGTTCTCAACACGATCGACCCGAGCCTGCGTGAAGCTCTGGTTCTGACTGCCTTCGTCGGCCTTTCCCAGGTTGAAGCAGCTTCCGCCCTGGGTATCAGTCTCAAAACGATAGAGGGTCGCGTCCTGAGAGCGCGGGCCAAACTGACAGATGCACTGAGCCGCGGGAAATAAATTTTCGCCGGATTCGAGGGGAAGGCCGCGCAGGCCGCGTAGTGCAGAAAGACGGCCGAGATTGCGGCCCCACTGCACCGGATCCTCATGAAACCATCATTGCTTGCCCTGACGGTGATGCTGGCCCTGACCAGTATCTCTGCGGCCTATGCCTCGGACGCCCCGAACTTCAGCGCGTTGCTCGAGCAGAGCAGGGCCCAATCCCCCTTCCTTCAGGAAAAGGGGTTCGACACAGCTGCCGCTGCGGGCGAAGCCCGCCAAGCGCGAGCGCTACGTAACCCCACCATTGATGCCCTCGCAGAGAATCTCAACGCTCCCCCCAGCAATGGCGCGAGCCAGCGGCAGACGACCTACACCATCAGCCAGCCACTCGAGATCTTTGGCCAACGTGGGGCTCGAATCCAGGCGGGAGAGAAAGGGCTGCAGGCGGCCGAAGCTCGCCAGCACCAGGCGCAAGTCGAATTCGCCGCAGCCTTGGCTGTTGCCTACGCGTCTTCCGAAGCTGGGCTGATACGGCGCGACATTGCTGCCGAAGATGTTGATCGCGCCAGAGGCGACCTGAAGGCAGCTCAGGCGCTGGTTGACGCAGGAAAGGAGGCCAGCCTGCGCGTAGCACAAGCCCAGGCAGGCTTGAGCTCAGCAGAAGCGATTGCCGCCTCAAGAGAGGCAGAGGCGGCTGCAGCTCTCGAGCAACTGTCAGTACTGGCGGGAAGAGCGGAACCCTACTCAGGCACGTCCGAGTCACTCCTGGTGCGCGAGTGGGTTGCGCCCGCAATTGCGAACGTCGATTCGGCATCTGTCCTGTCTGCGAAGGCAGACGTCGACGCGAGCGATGCGGTTCTGCGCACTGAACGCTTCAAGCGGGCACCGGACCTGAACCTCACCGCAGGCCGTCGCAACTTCGCCGCCGGTGGGGACGCATTGGTCGTCGGCGTGTCTCTGAGCATCCCATTGTTTGACCGGAACAGTGGCGGGATCAGCGCGGCTCGAGCACGGAGCGACGCCGCCCGTGCTCGATTGGATGCCGCACGCCTCCAGAGCCAGGCGGACCGTGCGACTGCGCTTGCGCGTGTTGACGCCGCCAAGCGAGGACTGATCGCTGCCTCCAAGGGAGAGGAAGCAGCCACGGAAGCCTACCGAATGGCGCGCTTGGGATACGAGGCCGGTAGAACCCCACTGGTTGAGCTGCTGCTTAGCCGTCGCACGCTGACGGACGCGAGGCTGAGCGTGGTGGATGCACGACTCGCACGCGTTGCCGCCTACGCATCGCTCGCCGTGGCCAGCGGTCAGATTGCCTTTGGAGACATGTAGATGAAGAGAAGTATTCCGGCTGTTAACACCCTGACGATGATCGGCGTGGCTACCTTGGCGCTTGGCGCAGGATTTGGCATTGCACGCTTATCCGCCCCTTCAGAGACGGTGGTCGACCCCGCGAAAGACGAAGCCAGCGCCAGTGCGCCGGCGGAGGCGGCTCAGGAAGTCGCGATTCCCAAGGAGTATGTTGCCGCTGCGGGGATCTCGGTGGAGCCCGTCACTTCCGCTCAGGTAGCGGCGAACATCACCGCATCGGGTTCGGTCGTGGCAATCCCCGGTGGTGAGGCCGTCGTGGTGGCACGTGCGGCCGGTAACGTCACCGATGTCATCCGGCAGGTGGGCGACAAGGTGAAGAAGGGCGAAGTGCTGGCACGCGTAGCCAGCCCTGATGGGGCCCGTATTGCGGCTGACCTTCGTGTGGCCAGCGCCAGCCTCTCCCTCGCCGAAAAGAACGTCAAGCGCGATGAGTCGTTGCTCGCACAGGGCGTGTTGGCACGACAAGAGGCCGAGGCGAGTCGCGCCGCTTATCTCACAGCGCAAGCAGAAGCACAACGCGCTGCCCTGGTGGCACGCACCGCCAATGTGGATGGAGGAGGTAGCGTCAACGTCATCAGCCCTATCGATGGAACCATCAGCAGCTCGCAAGTGACTCTGGGCGCTTTCGTCGAGCCGCAGGCCTCCCTCTATAGGGTCACAGGTTCCAATGGCGTGGAGATTCAGGCCTCCGTTCGTGCGGGTGACACCGGTCGGATCAAGGCCGGCGACAGCGCGTCCATTACCCGCTCCGACGGAAGCGTCACCTCAGGCAAGGTCCGTTCAGTTGCTGCCGCCGTAGGTGGGCTGACAAGGGCTGCCACAGTCGTAATCACCCCGAGCGCAGAGGCGAACGGATTGGTTGTGGGTGACGGTGTGCAGGTCCGGCTGGTCACCGCTTCCGGATCGGGTGAGGGGCTGTCTGTCTCGGAAGAGGCGGTCCAGAACATCGACGGAAAAGACGTCCTCTTCGTCAGAACCAGTAAGGGGTTCACTGCACAGCCGGTCTTCATTGGCCTCCGTAGCGGTGGTATGGCGCAGATCCTTTCTGGCGTCACTGCGGGAACCCCGGTTGCTACCCGTAATGCGTTTCTGGTGAAGGCCGAGATGAAAAAGTCGGGCGGAGACGAGTAATGATCGAGCAAGTACTTACGGGTGCCGTACGGCACCGCTGGCTGGTTCTGTTCATCACACTGGTGATTGCGGTGATCGGCGGGTGGCAACTGAACCTGCTACCGATCGACGTGACTCCGGATATCACGAACAAGCAGGTCCAGATCAACACCGTCATCCCGACGCTGAGTCCAGTGGAGGTCGAGAAGCGCGTTACCTACCCGATCGAGACCGCGATGGCAGGACTTCGGGGCGTCGCGAACACCCGGTCGTTCTCGCGCAACGGCTTCAGCCAGGTCACGGTGATCTTCGATGAGAGCGCAGACCTCTACTTCATGCGCCAACAGGTCACCGAGCGACTGACTCAGGCTCGGCCCCAGTTGCCGGAGGGTGCCGAACCGCTGATGGGCCCGGTTTCGACCGGGTTGGGCGAAGTATTCCACTACAGCGTTGAATTCACCCACCCAGATGGCAAAGATGCCCCGCGAAATGATGGTAAGCCTGGCTGGCAAAGCGACGGTTCGTTCCTGACTGATCAGGGGGAACGGCTGACGGACAACATGGCACGTCTGGCCTACTTGCGCACAGTCCAGGACTGGATTGTGCGGCCTCAGCTGCGCACGACGCCGGGCGTAGCAGACGTCGACAGCCTCGGCGGCTACGTCAAGGAGTATGTCGTTGAGCCCAATGCGAGCAAGCTCGCAGAGTACGGGTTCTCCTATACCGACCTAGCCGACGCGTTGCAGGATGCCAACCTGTCGGTCGGAGCAGACTACATCCAGAGGTCGGGCGAGTCCTATCTGGTGCGCGCAGACGCCCGCATCCGCTCCGTGGACGAGATTGCCCGTGCCGTTGTGGGCAATCGCAACGGAGTTCCCGTAACAGTGGGAGACGTCGCACGTGTGGTCGTTGACGGTGAGCTCCGCCGCGGTGCCGCCAGCCGCAATGGCTACGAGACCGTCGTTGGCAGCGCACTCATGCTGGTTGGCGCCAACAGCCGAACTGTGGCGGCCGCAGTGGGTGACAAGCTGCAGGAGATCGGCAAGACCATGCCGCCGGGCGTGAGGATTGTTCCCACGCTGGACCGATCCCAGCTGGTTGTCGCAACGATCAAGACCGTCGCCAAGAACCTGGCCGAAGGCGCTCTTCTAGTCGTGGTCATCCTATTTGCATTGCTCGGAAACTGGCGAGCTGCTGTCATTGCTGCATTGGTGATTCCGTTGTCCCTGCTGATCACCGCGATCGGCATGAACAAGCTCGGGATCTCTGGCAACCTGATGAGTCTGGGTGCGCTCGACTTTGGCCTGATCATCGACGGCGCGGTCATCATCGTCGAGAACGCGCTGCGCCGTTTGGCAGAGCGACAGCATGCACTTGGGCGCCCACTCAATCTATCGGAGCGGCTGCATGAAACGATCGCCTCGTCCAAGGAGATGGTCCGCCCGACCGTGTATGGGCAGGCGGTCATCTTCCTGGTCTTCGTGCCATGCCTGACCTTCCAGGGCGTCGAGGGAAAGATGTTCTCCCCGATGGTAATTACCCTGATGCTGGCGCTGGCCTCTGCATTCGTGCTCTCCCTCACTTTCGTTCCGGCGATGGTGGCGGTCATGCTCAAGGGCCACATTTCCGAGAAAGAAGTACGGGTAGTCGCTGCCACCAAGAGCCGCTATCAGCCGATGCTTCGCAGCGCAATCCGCCAACCCATGCCCTACCTGGCCGGTGGTCTTGGCGTCCTGGTGGCCGGCGTTGTGGCCTTTGGCTTTGTGGGTCGGGAGTTCATGCCCACATTGGATGAGCAGAATCTCAACCTGTCCTCCGTTCGCATCCCGTCCACATCGATCGAGCAGTCCGTCGCCATCGACCTTCCTCTTGAGAAGGCACTGATGACGTTGCCGGAGGTACAGACGGTGTACTCCAAGGCCGGTACCGCAAGCCTGGCCGCAGATCCCATGCCGCCCAACGCGTCCGACAACTACGTGATCCTCAAGCCCAAGGACCAATGGCCGGATGGAGTGAAGACCAAAGAGCAGGTGATCGAGAGGATTCGAGAGAAGACAGCCTTTCTTGTTGGTAACAACTATGACGCCACCCAGCCCATCGAGATGCGCTTCAATGAGCTGATCGGCGGCGTTCGTAGCGACGTTGCAGTCAAGATCTATGGCGAAGACCTGACGGCGCTTGCCGGCAGCGCTGACAAGATTGCGAGCGTCCTCAAGAAGATTCCGGGCGCATCGGATGTCCGTGTGGCGCAAACGGGAGGCTTCCCGACCTTTGACATGGCATTCGACCGGGCCGCGATCGCCCGTTACGGACTGACCGTCAAGGAAGTGGCCGACACAGTGTCTGCTGCGCTGGCAGGTCGCATGGCGGGCCAGATCTTCGAAGGTGATCGGCGCTTCGACGTAGTGGTTCGTCTGCCCCGTGTGGACCGCAGCGATCTCGATGTACTGGGAGCCGTTCCGGTCATGCTGCCGCCAGGCAGTCAGGAAGGCCGTCAGTCTGTTCCGCTTCGTGAATTGGTCAGCTTCCGCTTCACGCAGGGTCTGAACGAAGTCAGCCGCGACAATGGCAAACGTCGAATCTATGTGGAAGCGAATGTGGTCGGGCGTGACCTGGGTAGCTTCGTTGACGACGCCAAGGCGGCTATTGGCCAGCAGGTGCAGTTGCCCACCGGTTCCTGGATCGAATGGGGCGGGCAGTTCCAAAATCTGCAGGCAGCAACGAAGCGACTGGCGATCATTGTGCCTCTCTGCTTCATCCTCATTGCGGCCGTCCTCTACATGGCGATTGGCAACGGTTTGCTGACAGGTACGGTACTGACTGCAGTGCCACTTGCTCTGGCCGGTGGATTCTTCGCATTGGCGTTGAGAGGAATCCCCTTCTCGATCTCAGCCGCTGTGGGCTTCATCGCGGTATCTGGTGTCGCGGTGCTCAACGGCCTGGTTCTGATCTCCGCGATCAAGAAACGCCTGCACGAGGGGCTTCCGCCAGATGAGGCGGTCGAACTGGGTGCAATGGAGCGCGTCAGACCGGTTCTTATGACCGCGCTGGTTGCCTCCCTGGGCTTCGTCCCGATGGCGATTGCAACGGGTACGGGCGCCGAAGTGCAGAAGCCACTGGCTACAGTGGTTATCGGGGGTCTTGCCACGGCAACCGTACTGACGCTGTTCGTGCTGCCTGCGCTGTGCGGGCTGGTACTCCGAAGAACTGCGCGCAGGAAGGCCGCGGGCATTGAAGACCCCCTGCCGGTACCCGAAGTCGATTGAGCACAAGCCCCTTCCACGGCTTCACGTCCTGCCCTACGGATCGGATTACGATCCGCAGGGCAGCGGCGCTTTCCACTGTTCCATCTAGAGGTGAGCCATGATCGAGGTCCTACGCTTTCCAACATTCAGGAACCTGTTCGCTGCGCAGGTTATCGCGCTGATCGGCACGGGCTTGGCTACCGTGGCGCTCTCTCTTTTGGCCTATGACCTGGCGGGGGCTGAGGCGGGCGCTGTGCTAGGTACGGCTCTGGCAATCAAGATGATTGTCTACGTGCTGTTGGCCCCTCTGTCCGGAGCGATCGTCCCGGCAAATCTACGCAAACCGGTGCTTATTGCCCTCGACCTGGTGCGGGCGGGCGCGGCGCTTTGTCTGCCGTTCGTCAACCAGATCTGGCAGGTGTACCTGCTCATTGCCTTGCTGCAGTCGGCCTCGGCGTGCTTCACCCCTCTGTTCCAGTCGACGATCCCGGAAATCCTGAAGGAGGAACGCGACTACACCCGAGCACTGTCCCTGTCGCGCCTGGCCTATGACCTGGAGAGCCTGCTGAGTCCCGCGTTGGCCGCTGCTCTGCTGACGCTGATCAGCTTCCACGGCCTGTTCGCTGGTACGTCCGTAGGCTTCGTGATATCCGCCATGCTGGTGTTCTCAACTGCATTCCCCTTCGTTGCTCCTTCCCTGAGAAAGGACGGTCCCTACGCCCGCGCGATTCGAGGAATGCGGATCTACCTGAAGACGCCCAGGCTGAAAGGGTTGCTTGCCCTTAATCTGTGTGCGGCCGCCGGCGGCGCCATGGTGTTCGTGAACACTGTCGTCGTGGTGCGCAACGTTCTCGGCGGAGCAGAGTCACAGGTGGCATGGGCGCTGGCAGCTTTCGGTGGCGGTTCGATGCTGACGGCGCTTGTCCTCCCCAAGGTTCTCGATCGGGTGGCTGACAGGCGTGTGATGCTCTCCGCAGCCCTTGCAATGTGCATTGTACTTGTGACCCTCAGTCTTACCTGGCTGCTCTCGCCCTCCTCCATAGGTTGGCCCATCGTGCTCGCCGGCTGGGCATTGTTGGGGATGAGCTATGCGGGGCTGGTGACTCCTGGCGGCAGATTGCTGCGACGATCAGCGGAATCCACCGATCTGCCATTCCTGTTCGCAGCGCAGTTCTCTCTCTCCCACGTGTGTTGGCTGATTGCCTACCCTCTGGCGGGAACCGTGGGTGCGAAGTTTGGAATGCCAGTGGCGATCATGGCACTGGCAGTAGTCGGCATCGCCGGATTCGTGTTCGCCTGGAGAATCTGGCCCGCCCATGACCCGGACGAGATTTCCCACGGTCACGACGATCTGGCTGCGGACCATCCCCACTGGGCGGAACACGCCTCTTCCAACGGCAAGCATTCACATCGGTATGTCATCGACGACGTGCACCCTCGTTGGCCTGGATGACGGAAACTTGAACAAGGGGCGCGAGAGGGCATTTTCACCGCTCGCGCCCGACGTTGTCATATCGACTTTGCCAGAACAAGCCTCTAGTCTTTGCCCGTGCGATCCCTTCGTCTACCAACCAGCGTGCTGTTGCGCAGCTGCATCTTCATGATGCTGGTGGCGAGTCTGCTCGTGCGACCCGTCCTGAATCATCTGGGTGAGCTGCACGGCTTGCAGCACATCGTGCAGGCTGCGGTGGAACATGGTCACCCCCATGTTGGGGTGAGTGATGCCGCAGACCGTGATCTTGAACACGCGGTTGGATTGCACAGCCTGTTGCACCAGGCCGATCTGACGGCTTCTGTAGGCATCTTGGCCAGCCTTGCTGGACCCGCTCGAGTTGATCTGAGCGATATCCATCCCTGGCACCAGCCAGCGGCAGAGCTTCAGCATCATCGCTCATCCCTGTTCAGGCCTCCTATCGCCTGAGACCCAGGCATCGTGCTCGCACTGAGCAGAGGCTTGGCAGCGCCCGTCCAGTCAATCCTTACTGGACGTTCGTCGCTGCAAGAAATTATTCATTCGTTCCCCGCCCGGACCCCGCTTACGCGCAGTGATCCGTGTGACGTGCCGTGCGCGCCTTCTGCGCACTCGTAGCACGTTGCGCCGGTTCCCAGTGTCGTAGCGGATAGCTTTGGCGGAGGTCCGCTGACCGCATTCGTAGATCCTCATCATGATCCCCAGTTCTGAATCCGGGACGCTCTCGCGCGTCCTTCTCCAACCCCCACTACTGTCGCACTGGCCGCGAACTCTACTCGCACTGCTTTCCCTGTTCATGCTGCTACTCACAGCTGACGGGGCGTTGGCTCACGCGATCGCCGAAGGCGACAAGGGCTACATCCAGGAAATATCTGGAGTAAATCTGATCGCATTCGCCTATCTGGGCGCGAAACACATGGCCACCGGCTATGACCACATCCTGTTCCTCCTGGGCGTGGTGTTCTTCCTGTACCGGATGAAGCATGTCGCGCTGTATGTGACGCTGTTCGCGATCGGGCACTCCACGACGATGCTGCTGGGTGTGCTGTTCAACGTGGGCATCAACAGCTACCTGATCGACGCAATCATTGGTCTGTCTGTGGTCTACAAGGCCTTGGACAATCTGGGCGCCTACCAGCGTTGGTTCGGCTTCCAGCCAAACACAAAGGTTGCGACGTTGATCTTCGGCCTGTTCCACGGCTTTGGTCTGTCAACCAAGATCATCGAGTACGACATCTCACCCGATGGTCTGTTGCCCAACCTGCTTGCGTTCAACGTCGGCGTGGAGATCGGCCAGATCCTCTCGCTTGGCGCGATTCTGATCGCAATGGGCTACTGGCGCCGCACGCCCAGCTTCTTCAAGCACGCCTACACCGCCAATGCCGCCATGCTCTGCGCCGGATTCATTCTGATCGGCATGCAGCTCACTGGCTACTTCGTTTCCTGACTTTCAAGAGAACTACATCATGTACAACAGTAAGCCCGCCGAAGGCGACCTTCCCACCAGCCGCCAGCTGGGACGCACCACCGCAATTGCCGCCGGCATCGCCATCATCCTCCTGGTTGGAGTGGTGATGCCATCTGAGTACGGAATCGATCCCACTGGTGTTGGTCGGGTACTTGGTCTGAAGGAAATGGGGGAGATCAAGGAACAGCTTGCCGAGGAAGCGGCAGCTGACGCTGCGATGGACGCAAAGGCCGCCGAAGACGAGGCAGCCGCCCTGCTGACGCAGGTGTCCACGCAGAACCGTAAGACCGTTGAAGTTGCTCAGAAGCCTGCCGCGAGTAATGCGGCCACCGCTGCCGAATGGCGGGACGAAGAACAGGTTGTCCTGACGCCGGGCCAGGGCACCGAGATCAAGCTCGTCATGAAGGCGGGCGAGCGCGCCAGCTACCAGTGGTCTGTTGAAGGCGGCGTCGTGAACTTCGACACCCACGGAGACGGCGGCGGTCGAGCGATCAGCTATGAGAAGGGTCGAGGGGAAGCCACCAAGCAGGGGGTGCTCCTGGCTGCCTTCGATGGCAACCACGGATGGTTCTGGCGCAACAGGGGCGAGGAGCCCGTAACGCTTCTGCTCCGCACCGGAGGGGAGTACGAGTTGATCAAGAAGATGTAAACCGCAGCGATGAGCGGTGGCCGGGTGCGCTTAAGGCCCGGCCACCGCCCTATGTGGGGTATTTCCGATGGGCTGCGCCCAGTTTCGGCCCCTCGACAACCCCAGCCAGCCCCGCTTAAGCTAACCCATATGCGTCTTTCCGCCCGCCACGGCCTTGCCCTCAGGATCAGCTTCTTTGCGCTGATGCTGTTGAGTGTCGTTGCGCGGCCGATGGTGATCCAGCTCAGCGAACTGCACGGATTGGAACATGACATCGCAGCAGCGGTGGATCATGGCCATTCACATGCCGGCGGTGCGGGCGACAATCTGGACCCGGATCACGCCACTGGCGCTCATGCGGTACTGCATCAGGCAGACGCGAGTTTCGCTGGAAGCTTGTTCACGCCCCACGTCTACCTGGCTTCACTACCGCTGGCCGGTGAAGTCCATGCTCTGCGACTTCTGAGGGTGCCTGCAGGGCACCCGGCGTCACCCTTCCGACCTCCGATCGTCTGACGACCCTAGCTGCGCTCTAGCAGCCTGAGCGCGCCTCCCGTGTAGCGGGACGCGGCGCGTCGTTCTGACTTTCTTTCCGGAGGCTTCCGTGAAATTCCGTAGTGTGTGGGCGCTGGCTGTTGCCGGCGCCTGCGGTGTGGCCCTTCCTGGCCACGCCGCCGAAGTGCTGCGCCTGGAGGATGCGGTTGCCCGCGCCCTTGGCACTCACCCAAGCGTGCAGGCAGATGCCGCACAAATAGAGGCGACAAAGAACCGTGCGGCGCGAGAGGGCTTAGCAGCCCCGTTGGTGCTCGGCGGAGAACTGGAGAACGTGGCCGGTAGTGGCAGCGTGCGAGGTATGGACGCTGCCGAGGCAACGTTCCGGGTATCCAAGATTCTGGAACTGGGTGGCAAGCGGGCGGCCCGCCAAGCGCTTGGCGGCGCGGAGGTCGATGCAGCCCAGCGAGAGGCTGATGTGACCCGGGTGGCCATCGCCACACGCACCGCTGGTCGATTCATCGACGTGCTTGCGGCGCAGGAGCATGTCGAGCATGCGGAAGAGCGGATTCGTATGGCCCGCGCGCTCCAGCGAGAGGTGGCCCGCTGGGTCTCTGCGGCACGGAACCCGGACTCAGACCTGAGGGCCGCTGAAATCGCCCTGGCCGATGCAGAGCTCAAGCGTGATCAAGCAGTCCAGCGGTTGGAGGCATCGCGCATGGCGCTTGCGTCTTCCTGGGGCTCTTTCACCGCTGACTTCGACACCGTCGCCGGCGATACAAACATCCTCCCCCCGCTGGATGACTACCAGACGCTGTCCGAACGCCTTCAGAACGCGCCACAGCAACGTGCCTTCGATGCCCAGTCCAGAATTCTTGCCGCGCGCCGCGATGTCGCCGTTTCCAGCGCGAAGCCTGACGTGAGTGTTGGATTTGGACTTCGCCGTCTTGAAGCAACGAAGGACAGTGGCTTGGTCATGTCGATCTCGGTTCCCTTGGGAACCCGGCGTCGATCAGCCTACTCGGTATCCGAAGTCGACTACGAACTGAGTGCGCTCAAGTCACGCCGTGAAGCACAAATGTTGGAGCTCAACCAGGAGCTGTTCGGAGTCTATCAACAGCTGCGCCAAGCGCAGTTGGAGGTCACCTCCGTTCGTGAGCGGCAGCTCCCCAAGGCGGAGCAGGCGATGAATCAGAGCCGTCGTGGCTTCGAGGAGGGTCGATTCTCCTATCTCGCATTGAGCCAGGCGCAGAAGACGCTGTTCGACCTTCGTGAGCGCGAAGTCGAGTCCGCCGCACTCTATCTCCGATTGCTGGTCGAGGCAGATCGCCTCACCGCCTCCGCCCAGGATATCCGCCCATGAATCGTTACGCCCTTCTTATGTTGCTTCCGCTGGCACTGGCCGCCTGTGGCGGTGAAAAGCCGGTTGAGAAAGAAGCCGCAGAGTCCACCGCCGCGGCCGGCGACTACGAGCGCGGCCCCAACCGCGGTCGCATGCTCCGCGATGGTGATTTCGCACTTGAAGTCACCGTCTATGAAACCAACACGCCTCCTCAGTTCCGCCTCTACGCCTATCGAAATGACAAGCCGATCTCACCGAATGAGGTGAAGGCAACAATGCAGTTGAAGCGCCTCGACGGTGAGGTCAATGATTTCACTTTCACCGCCGAAAACGACTATCTCGTGGGGAACGGCGAGGTCGTGGAACCTCATTCTTTCGACGTGAAGGCAGACGCAGTGGTAGGAGGAAAGACACACACCTGGTCCTATCAGTCCTATGAGGGCCGTACCACCATCGAGCCAAGCGCTGCCAAGGATGCGGGTGTGGTGGTGGAAGAGGCTACCGCTGGCACTATCCGCGATACGGTCACGCTGATGGGGAACATCGCGGTCAACACTGGCCGCCAGGCCGCCGTCAAAGCACGATTCCCAGGTATTGTCCGCAGCGTGTCGGTCGAGATGGGCCAACGCGTTTCCGCAGGGCAGACGCTGGCGACGGTTGAAGGCAATGACAGCATGCGCACCTACGCGGTGATTGCTCCCTTCAGCGGCATCGTTCTTGCGCGCAACACCAGTGTTGGTGATGTGGCCGCCGACAACACACTGTTCGACGTTGCCGATCTGTCAGAGGTCTGGGTCGATCTACGAGCTCTGGGCACTGACGCCGAGCGTCTCGCTCCAGGTCAAGCAGTGCGGATCCGTTCCGCCACGGGTGCCTTGGAGACTGAAGGTAGGCTCCAAAGCCTGCTTCCGCTGGCAAGCAGCGGCCAAAGCGTGGTTGCGCGCGTGAGTATCCCCAATGGTGACGGCAAGTGGCGTCCAGGAATGGCTGTCTCGGCCGAGGTCATCATTGCCGAGACACCTGTTCCACTGGCCGTCAAAGAGTCAGGGCTCCAGCGATTTCGCGACTTTACCGTCGTATTTGCGCAGGTGGGCGATACCTATGAGGTGCGCATGCTTGAGCTTGGAAAGCGTGATGGCGAGTGGGCAGAGGTTCTTGGCGGACTGAAGCCCGGAACGCGGTACGTCGCCGAGCAGAGCTATCTGATCCGTGCAGACATCGAGAAGTCTGGCGCCAGCCACGACCACTAAGGATCCATCATGCTAGAGCGAATCATTCGCGCGTCCATCGCGCATAGATGGCTTGTGCTGCTTCTGGTCCTGGCGCTGTCAGGCTTGGGCATCTGGAACTACAGCAAGCTGCCAATCGACGCCGTCCCTGACATCACCAATGTCCAGGTCCAGATCAACACCGAAGCACCGGGCTACTCTCCACTGGAGGCAGAGCAGCGGGTAACGTTCCCCGTCGAGACAGCCTTGGCCGGCTTAGCCAAGCTGGAGTACACGCGGTCCATCTCGCGTTATGGTCTCTCCCAGGTCACCGTTGTATTCGAAGACGGTACCGACATCTACTTCGCGCGGCAGCAGGTGGCCGAGCGCTTGCAGCAAGCCGCATCCCAGCTCCCAACTGGGCTGAAGCCAACGCTGGGCCCGGTCGCCACCGGTCTCGGTGAGATCTTCATGTACACCGTGGAAGCCGAGAAGGGTGCTGAAGAGACCTGGACGCCGATGGCGCTTCGTACCCTCCAGGATTGGGTGGTACGCCCCCAGATGCGACATCTGAAAGGTGTTACAGAGGTCAACACCGTCGGTGGCTATGTGCGGCAGTTCCACATCACGCCTGACCCGCGCAAGCTTCAGGCGTACGAGCTGACCATGCAGGATGTGATGGAGGCCGTGGCGCGCAGCAATGCGAACGTGGGTGCCGGCTACATTGAAAAGAGTGGTGAACAGTACCTTGTGCGCGTTCCTGGCCAAGTGGCGGACATGGACGGCCTGCGCAAGATCGTGGTCGCCAATCGCGAGGGGCTGCCGCTTCGCGTCGGTGACCTCGCAGACGTTCACGAGGGCACCGAACTGCGAACGGGTGCAGCGACCAAAGATGGCAAGGAAGTGGTACTTGGTACTGCATTCATGCTCATTGGTGAGAACAGCCGCGAAGTCGCTCAGCGAACCGCTGCCAAGCTGAAGGAGATCGACGAGACGCTTCCAGAAGGTGTCCGCGCGCATGCGGTCTATGACCGTACGGAGCTGGTCGACCGCACCATTGAAACCGTCAAGAAGAACCTACTGGAAGGTGCCCTGCTGGTCATTGCGGTGCTGTTCCTTCTGCTCGGAAATCTTCGCGCCGCACTGATCACGGCCGCGGTCATTCCTTTGACCATGCTGCTGACCATCTCCGGCATGGTCCAGAACCGTGTCTCAGCAAATCTGATGAGCTTGGGTGCGCTGGACTTCGGTCTGATCGTCGACGGCGCGGTCATCATTGTTGAGAACTGTCTGCGCCGCTTCGGCGAGCGTCAGCACGCCCTGGGGCGTCTGTTGACCCGGGATGAGCGCTTTGCTTTGGCCGCCAGCGCCAGTGCCGAGGTGATCAAGCCCAGCTTGTTCGGCTTGTTCATCATTGCCGCCGTCTACATCCCGATCTTTGCGCTCTCCGGCGTGGAAGGAAAGATGTTCCACCCGATGGCCCTGACCGTCGTTATCGCGCTGACTGGTGCGATGGCATTGTCCCTCACGTTCGTTCCCGCTGCGGTTGCTCAGTTTGTCACGGGCAAGGTCTCGGAGAAGGAAACCAAGGCTATGCGGGGCGTAACCAAGCTGTATGGCCCGATGCTGGAGCGGGCAGTCAGTGCTCGCAAACTGGTTGTGGGTGGTGCAGCCGTCCTCACCGTACTGGCGGGTCTTCTGGCCAGTCGCATGGGCACTGAGTTCATTCCGAATCTGGACGAAGGTGATATTGCGCTTCACGCGCTGCGCATTCCCGGCACTAGTCTGACGCAAGCCATCGGCATGCAGCGCCAGCTTGAAGCGACCATCAAGAAGTTCCCCGAGGTGGATGAGGTTGTCGCAAAGATCGGCACAGCAGAGGTAGCGACCGACCCCATGCCACCGTCGGTCGCAGACACCTTCATCATGCTCAAGGATCGCGACCAATGGCCTGATCCCCGCAAGCCAAAGGCGCAGCTCATTGCTGAGCTGGAGAAGGCTGTCCGAGCAATTCCCGGCAACAACTACGAGTTCACCCAGCCCGTGCAGATGCGCATGAACGAGCTGATTGCCGGTGTACGCGCCGAGGTGGCGGTGAAGTTGTACGGTGACGACCTGGATCAGCTGGCGCAGATCGGCAGCCAGATCGAGGACGCCGCAGGTTCCATCCCAGGCGCCGCAGACGTGAAGTTAGAGCAGATCAGTGGTCTGCCTCTTATGACCATCACGCCTGACCTGGGTGCTTTGGCCCGCTATGGCGTTTCGATCGACGAGGTCCAGAAGACCATCTCTGTTGCGCTGGGCGGTGAGGCGGTCGGTCAGGTCTTTGAGGGTGATCGTCGCTTCGACATCGTCGTTCGTCTGCCCGAGAACCTGCGTCAGGACACCCGGACGCTCGCATCGCTACCGGTAGCCGTCGCCGTCGGGGCCAGTTCCGGCGAACAGAGAGCGTTCGTTCCGCTGGGGCAGCTGGCTAAAGTTGAAGTTGCGCCAGGCCCAAACCAGGTCAGTCGCGAGAACGGCAAGCGTCGCGTCGTCATCACCAGCAACGTACGTGGTCGCGACCTTGGTTCGTTCGTAGAGGAGCTGCGAGAGAAGGTTGGTCAGGAGGTGCAGTTGCCGGAAGGCTACTGGATTGAGTATGGCGGTACCTTCGAGCAGCTCATCTCTGCCAGCAAGCGGCTGTCCGTGGTCGTGCCGGTCGTCCTGGTGATGATCTTCGGCTTGCTCTTCATGGCGTTCGGCTCGGGCAAGGATGCTGCCATCGTGTTCAGCGGCGTTCCACTTGCGTTGACCGGTGGCGTGGTGGCTCTGTGGATGCGTGACATACCCCTGTCCATTTCTGCAGGCGTGGGGTTCATCGCGCTGTCGGGCGTCGCCGTGCTCAACGGCCTGGTCATGATCAGCTTCATCAAGAGCCTTAGGGAACAGGGCACTCCCCTGCACCAAGCGGTAACCGAAGGTGCACTGACCCGGCTGCGCCCCGTGCTGATGACGGCCCTGGTTGCCAGCCTGGGCTTCCTGCCAATGGCCCTAAACGTTGGGGCTGGCGCGGAAGTTCAGCGCCCGCTGGCGACGGTCGTTATCGGCGGAATCATCTCCTCCACGCTGCTGACCTTGCTGGTGTTGCCGGCGCTCTATCGCCTCATCCACCGCGAAGGGGATGAGCGGAAGGAGGACGCAGCGTGAACCCGTCCATCTCAACCCCTCCCAGGAACATGCAGTTGACCATTTCCAAACGAACCCAAGCGTGGCTCTACCTGCTTGCAGCCATCCTTCTGCCTTGCGTTGCTTGGGCGCATGGCGTCAGTGAAGGCGACCAGGCCTTCCTGGAAGACAGTACCGGCCTGCAGCTCATCGCGTTCACGTACCTCGGCGCCAAGCACATGGTGACTGGATACGACCACCTCCTGTTTCTGTTCGGGGTGATCTTCTTCCTGTACCGGATGCGTGATGTCAGCATCTACGTGACGTTGTTCGCGATCGGCCACAGCACCACCTTGCTGCTAGGTGTCCTGGGCGGATTGCATGTGAATGCGTACCTGGTCGACGCAATCATTGGCCTGTCGGTTGTCTACAAGGCGCTGGACAACATGGGCGCGTTCAAGCGCTGGTTTGGGGTACAGCCCAACACCAAAGCCGCCGTGCTGATCTTTGGCTTCTTCCATGGCTTTGGTCTAGCGACAAAGCTGCAGGATTTCTCGCTCTCACCTGACGGGCTTGTCCCAAACATGCTCGCCTTCAACGTGGGGGTCGAGATCGGACAGCTGCTCGCGCTCGCAGGCATCTTGATCGTGATGGGCTTCTGGCGCCGCTTGCCGTCATTCCATCGACAGGCGTACAGCATCAACACCGCCCTTATGTGCGCCGGCTTCGTGCTTGTTGGCATGCAGCTCACCGGCTACTTCGTTTCCTGAATCTACAGAGGTACTCATGTCCATCACGCTTTCCAATCAGCTGCCCAGCACTCGCAAGCTGCTGAAATCCACCGCCCTGGCCGCTGCCGTTGCAGGGGTGATTCTGCTCACCACCGTGCTTCCCGCGGAGTACGGAATCGACCCTACGGGCGTAGGTAAGGTTCTGGGTCTGGACGCCCTAGCCTCCACTGACCAGGTAGAGGCCGTAGCTCCCCCAGTTCCGGCATCTGCTGGCAGCGCCGAAGCCGTCTCGGCGCTGTTCGAGAAGGCCAAGGTTGCCTTCGGGAGCAATGGCAAGCAGGCCTTCGAACCCGCCGCTGTCTCTCTCGCCAGCACTCCTTTACGGCAGGACTCACTGACGATCGAGCTTGCCCCTGGTAAGGGCCAGGAGGTGAAGGCCCATATGGCTCAGGGCGCTGGGATGGTTTTCAGCTGGAAGGCCACGTCTGATGTTGCCGTGGACATGCACGGCGAGCGTCCCGACGTGAAGGGCCCCTGGACCAGCTACGCCGTTGAAGGCGCCCAGCGTCAGGCCGAGGGAACGTTCATTGCTCCCTTTGAAGGTACCCATGGGTGGTACTGGCAGAACCGCGGCAGCACCCCCGTGATCATCGAGGTGCAAATTACCGGCTACCAAGCCGACCTCTACCAGCCGTGACACCCGGCATAACGCCGAAATCAACCTAGGAGAAGCAACATGAAGAATCGTTTTGCCCTCATCAGCGTCCTTTTCGCTTCCATTGCAGCGTCCGCATCGGCCTTCGCACATGATCCGGCGCTTCATGCCGAGTCGGAAGTGAAGGAGGCGCCTAAGGCAAAGCCTGCTACGTGTGAACAGCTGGCTGACCGGACGAAGTTCAAGGTGGATCTTGCCGATCCTCAGACCAAGGCGCTGAAGGACAGGTGCGACGCTCAGGCGCAGTCGGCTGCGAAGAAGAAGTAATTGATTGCGGCGAATGGTCCGGCTTGGGTGAAGTCGGACCATTCGTCTTTACCCTTGAGCCAAGCGAATAGTGCCAGCGTCGTCCTACAAATAGACCTCGGTTAGACCCTCATTCTTCCAACAGGCTCGCTCTCGAATGCTAGCGTTTGACCGGAGGATTGCGATTAGAGCCGCACTCGGGCTTACATTCTCCAAACCCGAGTGCGGCAAAGTTCATTTGCAATCATCGACGTGATCGAACGTGCTGAACCGAACGCAATCTCCTGACCTGATCAACCCGCCTTAGAAGCGCGCGGTCGCGCCCACAAAGAGCGTGCGTGCGCCGCCGTCGTAATTATTGCCTTCTTCAAGCGTGGAAACATCACCCAAGTTCAGTACGCCGACGCGCAAGGTCAGGTTTTCGTTCACATCGAGAGCGGTGACCAGATCCACCGTGGTGTATGCCTTGGCGAAGGTAGGTCTGGACGAAGACACAAGCTGCTTCCCGATGTGTTGCGCGCTGAGGTTAAGCGACCATGCATCGGACACGCTCCAGTTCAGCGAAGTGTTGGCGGTGATCTTCGGCACCACTAGCAGGCTGGCGCCGGTGGTGCGGTTCTTCGATTCCAACATGCGTGTGGCGTTGGTGGTCCAGCTCAGTCGCTCGTGCAGCGGCACGGTCACACTGGCTTCCACGCCTCGCGTGCGAGCCTTCTGGATGTTCTGCGCCACCGTCCACCAGAAGCCGTTTACGAAGCTAGTGTTCTGGCCTGGGATCTCGCGCAGCGGCACCTGTTCGATCTTGTCGTCGAAGTTGGTCAGGAAGTAGGTGGCCGATGCGGACCAGCCGTTCTGGTCGAAGCCCACGCCAAGCTCATAGTTGGTGCTGGTTTCCGGTTTCAGGTTCGGGTTACCGGCCATGTAGCAGCCGGTCGTGCCGTCGGCGTTGATCAGCCGGCTGTTCCAGCCTTCCGGGGTCAGGCTGCCGCAGCCGCGTCCCAGAGACTGGGTGGCCGCACCAGCGGTGCCCTGCTTAAGATTGGGCGCGCGGAACCCTTTGGAGACACCGCCGCGTACTGTCCATGCGTCTGCCGGGTGCCACACGCCGTAGATGCGCGGGCTCACGTTGTCGTCGTAGTTGTCGGTGTTGTCCCAGCGCACGCCCAGAGTCAGCACGAAGCGCTCGTGCAGGGTGATGTGGTCTTCGGCGAACAAGGCCCATGAGTCCGCTTCACTGGTCGGGCTGATGCGGCTGCTGCCGGTCCAAGTCACAGGTACGGTACCGATGGTGTCGCTGTTTTCCAGCTGCTCGCGCTTCCACTGACCACCCACGTTCAGGCTGTGCTCGAAGCCCCAATGGAAAGCGGTGGTGAAGGCAGTATCGAACACCGTTTCCTTCGAATGGTTGCCCACCGCACTGCCCTTGTCTTGGTAGTCGTTCCGCACAAGGGTGGTCTTGGAGGTGGTGGAGTCGCCGTAACGGCCATCATGGCCCAGCACGTAACCGGTCTGTACCAGCTTGGACAGACCCCAGGCATATACATCACCGCTGCCGGTGTTGCGCTGCACGCCGCGCGACCCTTCTATGGTCAGTGCGTGGTCATCGTTGAGGCGCCAGTGGAACTGCAGGTTGGCATTCTCCGCCTTGCTGCCCGGAGTCTGGCCCTCAAGGCGATCGGACTTGCGGTCGGTCACGTTGGCCCCGATGCGGATCCCCAGGTTGTCGGTCAGTGGGCCGCTGAAAAGGGCACCCATCTGCGTGGTATCACCGCGGGTGGATGAATCGGGCACGCTGTGGTTCAAGGTGACCGAGCCGCCCCAGTGGTCGGAAATCTTGCGGGTAATGATGTTGATCACGCCGCCCATCGCATCCGAACCGTATAGCGACGACATCGGGCCGCGCACCACTTCTATTCGTTCGATCATGTCCGGCGACAGCCAGTTCAGATCCTGCGGACCCAGGTCGTCGCGGTAGTTCACGCCGGAGGAGTTGCCCTGGCGGCGGCCGTCGATCAGGATCAGCGTGTACTGCTCGGGCAGTCCACGCAGGCGGATCTTCGACTGCGCTCCGGACAGTGCATAGCCACCGGTCACTCCAGGGACGGTACTCAGCAGCTGGCCGATGCTGGTGACCGGCTTACGCTCGATCTCCTCGCGGCTGATAACGCTAATGCTGGCTGGCGCATCCCTGATCCACTGCTGGGCACCGGTGGCGGTAACGACCAAGGTGTCCAACTGCTTGACGGAGGAGGCATGCGTCAAAGCTTCAGCGCTGGCATGCGAAGAAAGGGCCAGACCAATAGCAACTGTCAGCGTGGGAAGAGCAAGTCGTGACTTCAGGTATGTGTGCGACATCTCGGGGTAATCCGGTAACGGGCATTATTGCTGGGGAATGGCTGCCTCGCTTGATTCCGGAAAACGCCCATATCGGGTCGAGGGCTGGCTTGCGTCTTGAGGTCAGGTATCAAACTGTGGCCGACCGATGCTGTCTGGGCAGCACCTCAGCTGGACTGGCTCATGCTCCAAGTCGTCCATACGCCGGTCCGCAAGGTCCGCGGTTGCTGCAAGCAATAGACAATCTGCGAGGCTACATCCTGCGCGGCCATGAATTCGCTCAAACGGGGATCGTCGGCCGTGCGACCGTGACCCACGGCAAAAGATGTATGAGTACCTGCGGGGCAGATGGCACTCACGCGAATCCCATCTTTCCTTACTTCTCGGTCCAAGCCGCCCGCAAAAATGAGCTGGGCGGCCTTGGTACCTGCGTAGACGGCTTCGTCCGCCCCACTGCGATGAGCTGCGACGCTCGATACGATCAAAATATCCCCGCCACCAACGCTACGAAGATGAGGGAGGAAAGCACGTACCGTGAGGACCGTTCCGAGATAGTTGATTTCACACATTTCGATGACTTGATCATCGCTTGCGTCAGCGACTCCGCCGTAGTAGCCAACCCCGGCGTTGGCCACTACCGAATGTACGCTTCCAAAGTGATCAATGCCGCAAGATGCGAAGGCACCCACGCTATCCGGATCGCGCACATCCAGACGCATCCAGTAGGCGCGATCAGCGCCGAACTCATCCTGTAGCCGCTTGAAGTCACCTAAACGCCTGGATCCTCCAAGAACGCTTCCACCACTGCGTAAGATCATCTCCGCCGTTGCCAGTCCGATCCCCGAACCGGCGCCAGTAATGGCAACGCAGCGGTTTCTAAGGCTGTAACTTGCTTCTGTCAAGGTCTATCTCCTACGTTCGTTGGCGACCAGGTGTAGTTGAGTCATGAAAGGAGTTGGGGTCGTCTGTGACGCAAGTTAGGGGCGTGCAGCGCCACCTTCGGCCCCATACACCTGGCCGTTCGCATAACTGGCGTCGCTTGCCGCAAGTTGGACGAAGATTGAACCCAGCTCAGCAGGCTGACCTGCGCGTCCTAGCGGCTTGTCCCCCCCGAAGTTCGGAATCTTCTCGGATGCAGTCCCGCCACTGATCTGCAACGGAGTCCAGATAGGACCTGGAGCAACTCCGTTTACCCGAATCCCCTTAGGGCCAAGCTGCTTAGCCATCGAGCGAACGTAGCTAACCTGCGCACTCTTCGTCATCGCATAGTCGACCAGGTAGGGGGACGGATCGTAGCCCTGCTCAGACGTAGTAACGATGATGACGCTTCCAGGCGGAAGAGACACACGCAGTGCCTCTTGGGTCATCCATACCATTGCATTGATGTTGGTAAGGAAGGTGTTCTCGAGGTGTTCGTCGGTAATCTTTAGAATGTCCGGCTCCTGCTGCTGATACGCCGCGTTCAGCACCAAGGTGTCGATCGAGCCCAACGCCGATGCCGCCTTGCGCACAAGATCCAGGCAAAAGTCTTTGCTGCGAATATCACCAGGTAAAGCGTATGCCTGACGGCCGGTTGCGCGTATCAGCGCAATAACTTCACGCGCATCTTCCTCTTCTTCAGGCAAATAGTTGATGGCCACATCGGCACCCTCGCGGGCGTATGCAATGGCAGCGGCCCGACCGATTCCTGAGTCTCCTCCCGTAATCAGTGCCTTGCGGCCTTCAAGGCGCCGATTGCCTCGATAGGTTTTCTCACCGTGGTCCGGCAGCGGACGCATCTTCGACGCAAGCCCCGGCCAAGGCTGTTCTTGGCGCGGGTAGGGTGGCCGAGGATATGCCTGCCGAGGGTCGATCAGGCCGGCTCGCGGGCGGCCCTGACCCTGCGCCTCCGAGAGTACCGCAGCGGGCACAGCACCGAATGCCGAGGAAGCAGCAATTCCGCTGGCGATGGCCACACTGCTTCCCGCAATAAACTGTCTGCGGCCGATGACCGGCGTGGCTTCATCGTCGTGCTCAGGCAAATCACTATTCGAATTTGACATGTTCATCCCAGTTGATTGGTCACTCTGGCCCAAGCAAATTTGAGTACAGCGACCGTGGAGGAGACGCAACTTTACTGCGGCGAACATGCGCAAGTAGCAATTTTATTGCTGAAGTTCTTTCAATTCAGAAATGATCGAAAGCGTCGACGGCGCAGCTTCTTGCCATGCCATCCTCGGCGATAATGGGGAAGCATCTGCACTGCGTTCGATCCATAAATCATGCTTTGTGCGGCGGATCATTGGCACGTTTAGTAATCGATACCCGGGTGAAGTGTCTTGAAAGGTGATCTAGAGAGAATAAGCATTTCAGATCTAGCTGCGTTCATCGAGATCGCTCGGCATGGATCAATGCGCGCCGCCGCCCTCGAACTTGGCTTATCTGCCTCAGCTCTAAGTCACGCCTTAAAGCGGCTGGAAGATCGACTGGGTGTGCGTCTCGTTAATCGTACGACCCGTGCGCTTTCGATCACCGTTGAAGGACGCGAACTGGAACGCTATGCAGCCACTGGCCTAGATACAATTGGAGAGGGTCTAGCCGCGATTCGGGCTCGGAAGCAGTCAGAGATCCAGATGCTCAAGATCTCGCTATCACACGATGCGGCGCGCCTCCTACTCTGGCCAGTGCTGTGGAGCTTTCAGCAACGCTGGCCTAACGTCCATCTTGATCTAGTGATAGAAGAACGCCTGGTGGACTTAGTAGCGGAAGGCTTTGACGGCGGCATTCGATACGGTGACCGAGTGCCAGAGGGGATGGTTGGTCTGGAGCTTACACATCCGCTTAAGTGGGTGGTCGTGGCAGCGCCCAGCTATCTGCAACATGCTGGGAGACCTGAGAATCCAAGCGATCTGCGGCGGCATGTTTGTATTGAGAACAGAATCGGCGACGGCTCAATCTATCGCTGGGAACTTGGCGACGGTGATCGTATGGTCAAGGTAATTCCCAGCGGAATGCTGAGGGTGAGCAGCACCGACTCTCTGCTCGCTGCAACGTTGCAGGGATTGGGGTTGGCATACTGTCTGGAACTCAGAGTGCAGGACGAAATCTCGTCCGGCGCACTTGAAGTTGTGATGCCAGACTGGGCATCAATGGGCGCACCATTCATGCTGTACTACCCCACTCGTCGCCAATCCCTGCCCGGCCTCAAGGGGCTAGCGGAGGTAATTCGGACACAGATGATCGATGCATGCTAAAACATGCTCCAAACTATGGAGTTGGGATCGACATGAATGGTCTGCCAACGTACTCCATCACCAGTTCGATACCGGAGTGCTCTCCAGACTCTCCCTCTGGATCACATATGTAGGTTGCTGTGAGGCAATGAGAGCGCTTCTTGCCACCGGCATCAGACAGAGCCAGTCCGGAGGACTCCGAGAATGGATGCCCTGGACTCGCTAGTTCCATAAGCACCTCGTCCATATGAGTGGGTATCGGAATGCAGTCCCTTCATATGGAAGCGTTCAATTGCCAACCACTGTTGAGGCGCTGAAGTTGCGGTCCTCCGCTGTGGTTGGCTTTAACATTCCTAAACGCGGATGAGACCAAAAACCCTACCTTCAATACTGCCACATCAGCACGAGTTCGAAGCCGAATTTACTGAAGAATGATTGGCACTGCCACGACGAGGCGTTGAGCGGGCTCGGACAGATCTCACCTCTTGGACCATCAGACTGAATCCGCACAAACTTCAAAAGAAGAACTTAATTGGACGCTGCGATTGGCCAATTCCATCTGATTTGAACCTACACTCTGTTCGAGAGCATTCAGAGGGAGTTGCAATGCAGTTCATCGTCGACGGGCCAGACATCCCAGAAGCACTTCTACAGGCACACGAAGAAGGACGAGTAGTCTTCTTCTGCGGCGCCGGAGTCTCCTACCCGTCAGGACTACCTGGTTTCAAAGGACTGGTTGAGCAAATCTATGCGTCGAATGGGACATCATTCACGGACATCGAGCGTGCCGCCTTCGATCATTCAAAGTTCGACGCGACTCTCGATCTACTTGAAAGGCGACTGCCTGGGCAGCGATTGGCGGTTCGGCGCGCCCTAGCGAAATCGTTGAGACCCAAGCTTCGTCGGAAGGGAGCAATTGACACCCAAGCAGCGCTTCTTCGGTTAGCACGAAGCCGGGATGGCGCGTTGCGGTTGGTGACTACCAACTTCGATCGAACCTTCCACGCGGCGGCGAAGCGCATGGGCCAACCATTTCCGGCCTATCCCGCTCCAATGCTGCCGATCCCTAAGAGCAGCCGCTGGGATGGGCTTGTCTTTCTGCATGGCCTGCTTCCGGAGAGTGAGGATGATGCAGCACTCCATCGACTAGTGGCCACCAGTGGTGACTTCGGCTTGGCTTACTTGACCGAACGCTGGGCCGCGCGGTTCGTCAGCGAACTTTTTCGCAACTATGTCGTTTGCTTCATTGGATACAGCATTGACGATCCGGTCCTCCGGTACATGATGGACGCATTAGCAGCAGATCGAATGCTCGGTGAGGTTACCCCGCAGGCGTGGGCGTTCGGAGATTGCGAAGCCGGGAAAGAGCATCTGAAGACTATTGAATGGGAAGCTAAGGGCGTTAGACCTATCCTCTACAGGGTTCAGCCTGCTACCCATGACCACTCTGCGTTGCACGACACAATCAGGACTTGGGCAGATGTCTATCGCGATGGAGTTCAAGGTAAAGAGGCCATTGTTGCGAAGCACGCCATGGCCCAACCTCAGGACAGCACGCTCCAGGACGATTTTGTTGGACGAATGCTGTGGGCTCTTTCAGACAAGTCAGGCCTCCCCGCGAAGCGCTTCGCGGAGTTCAATCCAGTTCCCCCGCTTGAGTGGCTCCTCGAGGCATTTTCCCATGAGCGATTCTTGCAGAGGGATCTAGCCCGCTTTGGCTTCTCCTCGGTTAAGGAGGAGGATGCAGAACTCAGATTCAGCTTGGTTCGTAGGCCTGCGCCTTATGATCACGCTCCTCCTATGACACTGGCGTCTTCTGGAAGTATGGCCAGCCGATGGGATGGATTGATGTTCCAGCTCGCACGCTGGCTTGTGCGTCATCTGGACGATCCACGATTGATCATATGGATTGCAGAGCGTGGCGGGCAGATGGATAGTCGCTGGATCTCTCTAGTCGACTCCGAACTTGAGCGTCTGGCCACACTGGAACGGGATGGCAAAGTCTCGGAGCTGGATCTTATTCGCCTGGACGCCCCAAAGGGTGTGCCCGATCCAAAGATGCGAACTCTTTGGAGAATCGTGCTCGGTGGCCGACTCAAGACCCCACTGTCAGGGGGGCTGCTATATCGTTGGATCAAGCGTCTTAGACGTGAGGGACTGAACACGTCTCTTCGGATGGAACTTCGTAGCCTTCTCAGCCCAAAGATCACACTAAGGCGTCCATTTGTTTGGGACGGCGAAGTGGCCGATGGTGCAGACGAGACAGTGCGAATTAAGCAGTTGGTTGACTGGGACCTTGTGCTTGCGGAGGACAATGTACATGCGGTCCTCCAGGATCAGTCTAAGGGTGAGTGGGAGAAGGCACTCCCGCTCCTGCATTCGGACCTACAGCAACTGCTCTGTGACGCGCTGGGCCTTCTTCGAGATCTAGGAGAGGCAGATGACCTTGTCGATAGATCCTACTGGGACCTTCCATCAATCACGCCCCATTGGCAGAACCGGTCCTTCCGAGACTGGGTTAGCCTGATTGAACTGCTACGCGACGCTTGGTTAGCAGTTCGAGCTACGGATGAGTCGAGATCCACGCTCATGGCTCAGGCATGGTTCGAGATCCCGTATCCCACATTCAAGCGGCTGGCATTGTTTGCGGCCAGCCAGGACAATTGCATCGAGCAGGAGCAGTGGGTCGATTGGCTGCTACTGGATGAGGGGCGGTGGCTGTGGTCGCAGTGCACCGCACGCGAAGTGCTGAGGCTTCTTGTTCTCCAGGGGTGAATTCTAGACAACGCGTCTCAAGCACGCTTGGAGAATGTCATCTTGGCAGGACCTCCCCGCGAGATGTATCGCGATGATCTGGAGTCCGAACGCTGGGATCGCCTGGTTGCTCGCGCAGTATGGATTCGTCTAGCGAAGCTGGAGTCCTCGGGCCTACATCTTGGTGTGTCTGCAGCAAGGCGCCTAGCGGAGATATCCATCGCGCATCCTGAGTTGAGATTGGACCCTAACGAGAAGGACGAATTCTCACACTGGATGAGCGGCACCGGAGATCCGGATTTCGAGGACGGCAGAGAGGTCGATGTCGCCCCTCGCACTCGCAAGGAGCTAGTTGAATGGCTTGAATCGCCGAGGCCTGCCCATAGACCGTTCTATGAGGACACTTGGCGGGATGTCTGCCGTACTCGCTTCTTCCATAGCCTTGCCGCGCTCTGCGACCTCGCTCACCAAGACGTCTGGCCCGCAGTTCGGTGGCGCGAGGCGCTTCAGGTTTGGTCGGACGATTCAATGGCAGCCCGCTCCTGGCAGTACGCATCGCCTTTGGTACTGCTAATGCCTGATGAAGTTCTGTCCGAGATCGCACCTGCAGTAGCGTGGTGGATGGAGGCCACTTCAAGAAGCGGCGCGAATCGCGAGAACCTCCTATTGACTCTCGCCGGTCGAGTGCTTGCGCTTCCGATCCCCTTGAGTAGTGGCATGACAAGGAACGGCGAGCCAATCGATAACCCTGTCTCGGAGGCGATTAATCACCCCATTGGGCATGCCACGCGCGCCTTGCTCAATCTATGGTTCAAGAGGGCGCCCAACGATGGAGACCTACTTCCCCCTGAACTTAAGGCGGCATTTTCCGCCATATGCGATGTTGAAGTAGATCGATTCCGCCATGGCAGGGTGTTGCTCGCATCTAGACTCATCGCCCTGTATCGCGTAGACCGGGCGTGGACCGAAGCGACGCTACTACCGCTCTTCGATTGGTCCAACCCTGTCGAAGCGAAAGCAGCCTGGGAAGGATTTCTTTGGTCACCGCGACTGTACCAGCCATTGATGGTGGCATTGAAGTCGCAGTTCCTATTGACGGCCGGTCACTACGCCGACCTTGGTGAACACCGAGGACAGTTCTCTGCTTTCCTAACGCACTCAGCCCTAGGGCAATTGGAAGGCTACTCTCGGGACGACTTTAGATCTGCATTGGGCAAGCTTCCACAGGATGGACTGGAGAAGTCCGCACAATCGCTCTCCCAAGCACTGGAGGCCGCAGGCGATCAACGCGAAGACTTCTGGAGAAATCGAGTCCAACCCTTCTGGCAGGAGATTTGGCCAAAATCGCGCAATCTAGCTACACCCAGCATTGCTGCCTCCTTAGCTCGACTCGCCATCGCGGCCCGGGTTGAGTTCCCTTCCGCATTGAAGGCGGTACGTGACTGGCTTCAGCCGGTAGCGAATTCGGACTACATCGTCCATCTTCTACTAGAATCTGGCCTTTGTAGCCAGTCGCCAACTGAGGCTTTAGATTTGCTGGGTGCCGTTGTTGGATCCCAACAATGGGCGCCTCTAGGACTGAATGAATGCCTAGCTCAAGTAAGGGCCGCCGCTCCCGACCTAGAGCGAAACAACCAGTTTCATCGACTTGAGGAGCTGGTGCGAACGCGCTCCTAAGAGTTCTGGCGGGGCATCATTCGAAGCTTGCGAGATGCCCTATTACGAACTCGCTTTTCTCCTTCTCCCGCTCTCGATTCCAACCACCCTTGAGCCCGCCTCGCGCTGCTTCTTGATCTGTGACTTCAGCTCAGAAATCTCCTTCTTCAAGGCGGCGATCTTTGCATCTCGCTGCACCACCTCGATCGAGTACATGTTCTTGAACTGCGCAGAAATACCGTCGTACCTCTCTTTCCATCCCAGCCTTTGTGAGTAGGACTTTCGTCTGGCGGCCTTCACGCTCGTAGGAACGTCCACTCGAAGTTTCGTGAGCCAGGCCTGCACCTCGAGCTTTGTGGTGCCGGCATGCTTCTCTCCGTGCAGCGATACCGCTGTTACCTTTGCCCGCCGACACAGCTCTGCAACATTCAGCCGACCAGAGTTCCGTGGATACACTCCGTCGTTCTCCGATATCTCCCTGTCAATCTCGGCCATAGTTGATCGAAGGCGTGCAACGAACGCCTCCGTCCGCTCCTTTCCAAGCTCGGCAAGACTCTTCTTTTGTCTCATTTCAGAAGTACCACATTGGGTACGAGGCGCGTCAGCAAACTGCTCTTCGAGAAGTATTCGTCCACCTTCTTCCACCTGCCGAGCACGGACTTGATCTGCCCCCGGAACTGAGCAATGAGCATAACGTCATCATCCACGAAAGCGTGCTCTAGCAACTCAAGATTGTACTGAACTGTCTCGATGGCCTGAACAACGCTTCTGGACGCCTTATCCTCGTCGTCAGGGAGAATCAACTGATTCTCACATGCAGGATGACAGTAGTGTGGATTAGCCTGACCATGCCCCTTGTTGCAAAGGCCTCCATCGGTGAAGTTCGTACACACTATTCCTGGTGCGACAACTGCCCAAGAAGAGCCCTCAGCAGTCATCGCGCGGGCGAACTCCCTGATGTTCTGCGGATCAAGGGCGGACTTACCCAGCCGGCGCGCGAACAGCGCCACACGCCCCCGTAGCTTCTCTGCGCCGGCCCCCTGAACCTCATCAGCCTTATTGATCGCCTCCACTCCCTTTAGAATAAGCATCTCACGTACAACTTGCTGTACTTCGGAAAGAATTCCTGGATCCGAAAGTATGTAGCGCATGATTGTCATTTGTTCATCCCTGTGCCCAAAGACATCCATCAAAATCTTTGGCGCATGGACAAGCGCTAGAGCAACAATTCGAGCGAGGGTCTTTCGGAATCGATGCGGGTTCATACCACCATCGGTGAGCCAGCGCTCCAGGCCAAGTATCTCCACGAAGCTATTGAACACATGCGCAAGGCTCGGCACCTTATCTGGATATCTTGGGGAAACCCACAGGCCGTTCCCCTTTAGGCCGTGGTGCCGTCGAAAAATGTTCGCTAGGCGCTCTTGCTGCAGAATCGCTTGAATGGCAATTGACGGCGCTGGCGCTTCACTCTGCCTCCCTCCGGGATTCTCAAACTTCCAGGTTCTGAACTCGTAAACACTGGAACCACCTCGCTTGCCAAGCGAGCCGATCTGCATCGTTAGCAGTTCACCATGTCGGGGACCGCCAGAAAGAGCCACCGGAAAAGCGTGTGCACCCTGTAGAACCACTATCAGGCGCAAGGCCTGGGGTAACGTCCGAGGCGGCCATGCGACGGTTTTTCCACTTCGCCCGGATTTCATCGAAAATTGAAGCGGGGCATCCCTAAGCGGCTCCCCGTCAGGCCCCCGCCATTCCCATGACCGGATCACAGCATTGCTTACGCGAGCAGCTCGGCGACTGGGAGATGGCGAGGGACCGTCTTTCAGATCACGAGTAGTTTCAGTAGCGGCGAGTGCGGCCTCTACGGCATCCAACAAAGTAGGACCAACGACTTCGATCATCACCAGTGCCATCGAGCCTGCTTCAGAGACGAACTCATCTGAGTATGGCTGATGAGGTTTCGCTATGCTGACCGGGATTGTATGCTCAGGTTCACCCGTTCGATCTCGCGCAGCCTTCATTCCATGAACCGTTGGACGCATGGGCGCGGGGCCATCGGGAAGACACCCCAGTCGGTGGTAGTACTCAACCACCCCAAGGCAGTCAGAGTACTTCTGCGTCAGGCCAGCGCGTTCGACCAGGCTCCAGAGTCTCTTGGAGCTTGGACGTACATTTGTACGCTGGATCGCCCTCTTAAGATTGGCAATGAGCGTCCGGATCGTTGTGTATCTATACACCTTCCCGGTTTTGCCTGGAATTATCGCCATCGTGATCGCCAGCCTCATAAGCTCTCGAACTACGAAGGGTGAGTGCTTCCCCTTGCACGTCTTGCCCCTTCCAGAATAGAGCCTTAGATCGAGATCAGAGGTCCGTAGGCCAGACTGATGTTCGTCGTCAATACGAAGAACGCCCCAGTTGTCCCCCATTCCAACAAGCTTCTGAAGCTGCTTCAGCTTTGCCTCCGGCGCCAACCTCAGCTCATTCGGACTAATCGACAGTAGCGACACCTCCACGTCAGGAGCTAGGAGTTCATGGTTGCCTGCTACTAGAGACCGGTTGACCATTTTCATCAGTGCTGCCCTGCGAAGTAGATTGGCATGTGCTCACCGGAGGCTATCCTTGCCGCCCACTTATCAATGGCGAACTTCACTGCATCTGCTGGCCATTGAAGAACGGTTAGGCGAAGCCGCGCCAGGTCACTTGCATCTGATCCAGCATCGAACCGAACCATTCCTACGGAGGTCCGAACTGCCTCTAGCTCTGCCACACGCCGGCAGATGAAGTCCAGGCTGTCCGTGAACACAAAACAGTTGGGGCAGCCGCTGGAAGCACACCTATGCTGCTGGACGCATAGAGTGCATCCATCTCTCGGATTGCCTGGATCAATGACTGCTGGCGGGCTGTAAGGATCTGCACATCCGCTTCCGTCGTAGGTCTTATGACGGCGTGCTTGATTCAGCTTTTCGATCTCGGCTTCACTGACGTCCAACTTTGCGAGCTTCGCCCTCGTCAAGGCTACGTCGAACACACGATTGACCCGAAGCTGGGAGAACAAGTCATCAATCACTTCGGACACAAGCGAGAAGGATTCCTCAAAAGAAGATCTTCGGTAGCCATAGTGCCTAGTGGTCATGAGGTTCTTGTGACCAAGTAGTACCATCATTACCCAGTTCGAGTATTGAGAATCCTTGAAGATCGCAGCCGCGGCGACATCTCTGAACTGTCCAATTGACATGGTCTCGGAAGCTGTACGGGTGCCGTCATCGAGTTGCTCTATCAGAGAGGCGAGCCAGTTGTTTGCAGTTCGAGTTGTGCGGGGATTTACTACATACACCCCTTGTCGCCGTCCGCGCACTGTTACGCCCACCCATGGACTACGAGCGACAACGTCTGGGAGAGGGCACAGGCGCGGGTTTCTTTCGATATGGCCTCGAAGCCCTTCTGTCCGCTTCAGAAGAAGCTCAACTAACGAATGACAGCCCGTCGCATCGCCTACCCGTGACACAGTCCATTGCGCGGTCCCTTTGGCCCGGTCCTTAGGCGCATAGATCCATGCATGCTGCTCATCATAGACTGCCGTCCAGTCGCTCAAGTTCATGGATGCTGCGGTTGCGGGGTTCCAGGCGCTCCGCGCTACAAAGAGCAGGAAGAAAATTGAGACATCTGCGCTAGTAGGATAGGTTCCGGCAACCAGATCGTGCCAGCCGACCTCGCTTCCTGATCGTTCGTGGTCATCGGGGTAGTGCGCCCACCAGCTTGGGAGTCTTTTGATGCGCTTGCCGAAGATCGCCAACAACTGAGATCGCCGAGGCACTGGATTTCCCGTCAGCCTTATGAGCGCGCGATAGGTCGCGTGCGCATCCGCTTCCGTACATACGAAGTCGGGGGCATTCATGAACTCAGGATTCTCTCTGTACAACTCGATCAGATCGCGTCCTTGAGGAATGAGTCTGTCCGTTCTCCTCCACCGCTGTAGAACCTTCAGTGCCTCCGCTCGTAGCAGCCTAATGACGGCCAATCCGTGCTCTTCGGATGGGGTCTCGCGGCGATTCGAGGCTATCCTGAAAACTGGAAGTACTAGCTCTGGAAGTTCATGGTAGCTAATCGCGGTCTTTATAATCGCGCGGACGACGGCAGCTCTGCTGTCCATAGTGGCATCCCATGCACCCTCCGGACCCGGGCTTGTGTAGAGGGCAACGTGCCGGGATGTCAGATCGCGAAGTCTAACCACCCGTTTGAATGGAATTCCATTTGAGGCCATGTATCCCTCAAGTGCATCGAGGAATCTCCAGAAGGACACCAGTGCCCCCCTTCTTGCAGCTGCACCGTCTGATGCGATGCCTTCAATACTCGCGCTCAGCGTAGGCCATAGATCGCGCAGCAGCTCCGGCCTACCAGTGAATCCCCCCTTCCAGGAATGCCTGACTGCGGCAATGGGCGGGGCATCACTTGCACCAGTCGCCAGAATCGAGAAGTCATAGATCTTCCCCGTGCTAATGAGGTCCGGATGTGTACAGGGCACCACCCATTTCCCAGGCATTCCCCCTGTATCTTCACGCGCTCTCACGTCAATGCCTCGTCGATGATCGCATTCCAACGAATTGCTGGATGCCCTCGATCACGACCAATTTTGGCTACCGCAGCGCGCAAGTATTGCATCGTCGTGCGCTCATCAACGTGCCCCATAAGCGGACTGAGAAGCATCTTTACCTGTCCGGCCATGAGCCCATGCAACCAACCGAAGTCAGCACCACTCAGCTCTGAGTTGCCTGCGAGGGCCAACTGCGCCCGCGTCAGGGCGCAGATCTTCTCCACCGCAAAATGGTGCCTTCCTGTATGAGGGTGCCATCCTTTGGGACAATGCCGATCGGAAGTCCAAATCCGGCGAAGCATCTCATTGCTCACAGGTCGGTTCACACCTTCTCCAAGCCACAGACGATCTGTCCGCTTGGTGTGTTTCCTATCACCAATGTGATATCTCGTCAGCTGGGTCGGTCGAATCACCGAAATGTAGTGCCAGATCCTTTCGGCAAGATCTAGTGGCACAAATACCGTACGCCATCTTGTGCCAAGGTCTGACCCAGGACTGACCTTGCCTCCCTTAGTGCCATACTTGAGCACTAGCGGAACCTCACCAGCCAATATCCAGTCGGGTTGCCAGTTGGTTCTCTCGCTCGTTCTTTTTGCTGGAAAACAGGTGACCCGTAGTTGATTGGCTTCCGAGATCCTGAGGCCAGAACGGATGATCAGCTCGAAGATCAGAATTTTTACGGGCGCACGCACCGAAATCGACTTCAACCACATCTCAACCTCCCTGTCAGGAGGGAGGATGATCGGAGCTTCCGGCGCAGTTAGAGACCCGATCCGCACAGTCTTTGAGCGCAGTGTTCCGCTTTGCGAGCTTGTGGGCGATATGTAGGTGTATGCAACTTTTCTTACAGGTATCTGCATGGGCAGGCGATAGCCGCGCTCGCTGGCCCAGGTCAGAAATAGACACGCCTCATTGACGTAGAGGTTAACTGTAGCGGGATCCAACTGCCTCCCACTCGGGGAGCCGTCTCCACTCAGGAGTGCCGGCTGATACTGATGAAGGATATTCTCGTTGTAGGAAATTTCTCGCCAATCAGTGGCTTGGTCTATGCACCATTCGAGAAAAATAGAAAGCCTTGCGGCCATGTTTCTTCGCGAGCGCAAGGTTGGGATGGGCCCGTAAAAGAGCTCACTCTCAGCTTTTGCTTTTGATCGGTCGCGAGGAAGTTGCCATTCCCCGTTGCTGCGCTCATCGAGGTAGCGGTTGGCTTCAATTGGGTATGAGCCATCGTCACCGATCAGAATCGGTACATGCTGCAACTTAGGCGCGTGTGCAAAGGCTCCCTCAGGGGGCATAACCACTTGCATCGGATTGACTCCGAGCTGACCTGCAGCGGACGGTACGCCCGCTGTTCGCCAAGGTCAATAGGCCACTTAAGCCTTTGAAGGGGTTGAACTTACGTACTTCTCGCGGCGGATCTGCGGGTTGCCCAGGCCGGCGGCCTTCAGCAGCTCGGCACAGGCATCGACCATGTCCGGGTTGCCGCACAGGTAGGCGATGTCGGTGGCCGGGTCCGGCGTGAAGCCGGCCAGCGCCTGCTGCACGTAGCCGTGCTGTACGTCCGGGTGCGGATCAGCCGGGAGTTCACGCGACAGGCACGGAACATAACGGAAGTTCGGGTGCTTTTCGGCGAAGCTGTAAAAATCTTCGCTGTACAGCAGCTCGCCCGGGCTGCGCGCGCCCTGCAACAGCACGATCTGCACACCGCGTTCGGCCATGGCCTTTTCCAGCAGCGGCAGCATCGAGCGGTACGGGGTAACGCCGGTACCGGTGGCGATCAGCAGGTAACGGGCGTTGTGGTCACCGGGATTCAGGCAGAACCGGCCATAGGGGCCGGACGCACTGATCTGGCCGCCCTGCTCCAGTGCCTCGAACAGGGCCGTAGCGGCGCCACCGGGCACGAAACTGACGGCGATATCCACCGCCTCGCCTGGGCCCAGCGCGTGGTCGTGGATGGTCGCCAGCGAGTAGCTGCGCTTGGTTTCGGTGCCGTCGGCGTAGCTGAAATGGACCTGGATGAACTGGCCGGGCTGGAAATCCAGCGGCTGCCCATCGTCACGCACGAACTGGTAGTGGCCGACGGTCGGGGCCAGCATGCGGCAGCCGACCAGCTTGAGGGGGAATTGAACAGGCACGACTTTTCGGGACAGTGTGTAGCCGGGGCAAGCCCTCGGGGTCTTCTATAATAGCCCCTCCCCGCCCCTCTCCAGCGCCAGCCCATGGGCGCGAAGGCTTTGAGCTTGGCATCCCAGAACGATACGGCGCCCGCCCTGCGCGTGCGCGACCTGCGCAAGACCTACGACAACGGCACACAGGCCCTGAAGGGGGTTTCCCTGGAAGTGGCCCCGGGCGACTTCTTCGCCCTGCTCGGCCCCAATGGCGCCGGCAAGTCGACCCTGATCGGCATCATCAGCTCCCTGGTCAACCTCAGCGAGGGCCAGGTGGAAGTGTTCGGCAGCGACCTGGTGCGCAACCGCAGTGCCACCATGCGCCTGATCGGGCTGGTGCCTCAGGAAATCAACTTCAACCTGTTCGAGAAGCCCTTCGACATCCTGGTGAACTACGCCGGCTTCTATGGCGTACCGCGCGAGGAAGCCGAGCAGCGCGCCGAAGAGGAACTGAAGCGCGCGCACCTGTGGGAAAAGGCACAGGTAATGAGCCGCACGCTGTCCGGCGGCATGAAGCGCCGGCTGATGATCGCCCGCGCGATGATGACCCGCCCGCGCCTGCTGATCCTGGACGAGCCGACCGCCGGCGTGGACATCGAGATCCGCCGCGACATGTGGCGCGTGCTCAAGGAGATCAATGCCGCAGGCACCACGATCATCCTTACCACGCACTACCTGGAAGAAGCCGAGTACCTGTGCCGCCACCTGGCGATCATCAACCATGGCCAGATCGTCGAGCAGGGGCCGATGCGCACCCTGCTGGCCAAGCTGGACGTGGAGGGCTTCCTGCTGGACATCGACGGTGACCTGCCGGCACAGCTGCCGGTGATCGAAGGTGCGACGCTGACCGCGCCGGACCCGCACACGCTGGACATCGACATGCCGCGCGCAATGGACCTCAACCGCGTGTTCGCCACGCTCAACGAGGCCGGTATCCGCGTGCGTTCGATGCGTACCAAGAGCAACCGCCTGGAGGAGCTGTTCGTGCGCCTCACCGGCAACCTGGAGAAGCCTGCATGAGCACCACCGAGCTGACCGACGGCCAGCGCAACCGCATCGCGCTGATGACCATCGTGCGCCGCGAAGTCGCCCGCATCATGCGCATCTGGGGCCAGACCCTGGTGCCGCCGGCGATCACCATGACCCTGTACTTCCTGATCTTCGGCAACCTGATCGGGTCGCGCGTGGGTGACATGGGCGGCTACACCTACATGCAGTTCATCGTGCCGGGCCTGGTGATGATGAGCGTGATCCAGAACAGCTACGGCAACATCAGTTCCTCGTTCTTTGGCGCCAAGTTCGGCCGCCACGTGGAAGAACTGCTGGTCAGCCCGATGCCGAACTGGGTGATCCTGTGGGGCTACGTGGCCGGCGCCGTGCTGCGCGGCCTGATGGTGGGCGTGATCGTGCTGATCATCGCGATGTTCTTCACCCCGGTGCGCATCCCGCACCCGCTGGTGATGCTGACCACGGTGATCCTGGGCGCGACGATCTTCTCGCTGGCCGGCTTCATCAACGCGGTGTATGCGAAGAAGTTCGATGACGTGGCGATCGTGCCGACCTTCATCCTGACCCCGCTGACCTACCTGGGTGGCGTGTTCTATTCGGTGAAGCTGCTGCCGGGCTGGGCCGAAGCGGCCACGCACGCCAACCCGATCTTCTACATGGTCAACGCGTTCCGCTATGGTCTGCTGGGCAGCAGCGATGTACCGCTGCCGGTGGCCTACGGCCTGATGATCGGTTTCGTGGTGGTGCTGACGGCGTTGGCGCTGTGGCTGCTGCGTCGCGGCGTGGGCATGCGCAGCTGAGTTTTGCCTGCAGGGTCTGCGGCCCTGCACCCGCCGAATCAACTTCAACGGCAACGGCAAAAGCTGACTAGCCGGGGGATGGCGGGGGGGGGGGGGGGGGGGGGGGGGGGGGGGGG
>NZ_JAPTFQ010000042.1:0-40761 GCF_030985535.1 Stenotrophomonas sp. Sm2128 | reverse complement strand
CCCGCAGGGGGTTTTTTCTTTGTCCCCACTAAATGCGGGTCGGGCCGGCCGCGGGCCGGCAACCCGATGGCATTACATGGCCCGGTAGATCCACGCCATGCGTGGAGATCCTCTGCGAAGAAGCATGGCGCCAACCAAGGTTGGCCGCTACCAATCGATTGCCGGCCAGCGGCCGGCACTACCGGCAGATCCACACCAACCGTGGATGAGCCGCCGACGGTACGCAAAAGAAAAGCGGCGCCCCGGGGGGCGCCGCTCTGCTCTCAACGATGTTCAGTCGAGCATGGCCCGGCTTTACTTTGCCGAAGCCTTGTCCTTCATCATCGCGTCGCGGGCTGCCTTGAACGGGTTGCCTTCGTACCAGTTCGGCCAACGATCGCCACCGGCCAGTTCCTTGCCGACGCCGTACATCAGCTGCAGGTCCTCGACAGTCCCGTCCAGCTTCCAGGTGGACGCGTCGAACTCGTCCTTCGGACCGTGGTAGCGGTTGGCGCCGTAGTCCGCTGCGGCCTTGCGGCCGGCGTCCACGCCACCCTCTCGCAGATCCTCGCCACCATCGGCGTACAGGGCCGGCACGCCGGCCTTGGCGAAGTTGAAGTGGTCCGAGCGGAAGTAGAAGCCGCTCTGCACCGAGGTCTCACCATGCAGCGTGCGGTCCTGGGCTGCAGCCAGCGGCTTGAGGATGTCCTCCAGTTCCGAGCTGCCGAAGCCGGTGACGGTCACGTCCTTGGCACGGCCGGCCACCGACATCGCGTCGATGTTGATCACACCGGCGATCTTGTCCAGCGGGAAGGTCGGGTGGGAGACGTAGTACTTCGAACCCAGCAGGCCGGACTCTTCCAGGGTCACCGCCAGGAACACCACCGAGCGCTCCGGCTTCGGATCCTGGTGGGCCATGGCTTCGGCCACCTCAAGGATGCCGGCCACGCCGGTCGCGTTGTCGACCGCACCGTTGTAGATGTTGTCGCCGGTTTCACCCTCGTGCTTGCCCAGGTGGTCCCAGTGCGCCATGTACAGCACGGCCTCGTCGGCACGCTTGCTGCCCGGCAGCACGCCCACCACGTTGCGCGACTGCTTCTGCGCGATCTGGCTCTTCAGGTCGACCGTGGCGGTGGCCTTCAGCGGCACCGGCTTGAAGCCGCGCTTGCTGGCGTCCTTGTAGGCCTGTGCCAGGTCCAGGCCGGCGCCTGCGAACAGCGCCTTGGCGGCGTCGGCACTCAGCCAGCCCTGCACCGGAATGCGGGCTTCCGGGTCATCCTTGGCCGGCAGGTCGTACTGCGGGCCGGCCCAGGAGTTCTTCACCACGTCCCAGCCATAGGAGGCACCGGCGGTGTCGTGCACGATCAGCGCCGCGGCGGCGCCCTTGCGCGCGGCCTCTTCGAACTTGTAGGTCCAGCGGCCGTAGTAGGTCATGCGCTTGCCGTCGAACAGCTTCGCGTCGTCAACATGGAAGCCCGGATCGTTGACGAACATCACGACCGTCTTGCCCTTCCAGTCCTGGCCGGCATAGTCGTTCCACTTCTGCTCCGGCGCATCAACGCCATAGCCGACGAACACCAGGTCGCTGGCATCGACTTTCACCTCAGCCTGGCCGGTACGGGTGCCGACCACCATGTCGGTACCGAACTTCAGCTCGGTGGTCTTGCCACCCTGGGTGATCTTCAGCACGGTCGACGCGTCGGCCGTGGTCTCGGTCATCGGTACGTCCTGGAACCAGCTGTCACCGTTGCCCGGCTGCAGGCCGATGCGCTGCATCTGGTCGCGGATGTAGTTGACCGTCAGTTCCTCGCCCTTGCTGCCCGGCGCGCGGCCTTCGAATTCATCCGAGGCCAGGGTCTGGACCATCTCGGCGAAGTCGCCGGCGTTGATCTCGGGGGAGAACTGATGAGCCGCCGGCTTCGCGGCAGCGGTGTCGGTGGCTGACGCCGGTGCGGTGGCCGGCGTGTCTTCGCCTTTGCAGGCACTGAGCGCGGCCGCGGCGGCCAGGCACAGGAGGAGTTTGCGGGGCATCGTCGATTCCTGGGAAACAAAGGGCGGCCGCACGTCGTGCACGGCCGGTATCAGCGAGTATCACCGAACCAAGCGGTCCGGTGCGCTCAGTCCGCCGGGGCGGTTTCGGTGTCGAACGGGATCGGTTCGGCGCCGGTGACCGGACCGATGCGCGCGGTGCGATGCACGTAAAGCACCACCTCGCGTTCGAACTGCAGGGGGCCGTTGACCACGGCATTCGGGCCGACGATCACGCGCGGCTTGCGGCTGGCGGTGAGCGAGACGCTGAAGTTCGGCTTGCGCACGTGCACACCGCCGTTGACCTGGGAACCGATGCCGACGGTGATATCGCCGTTGACGGTCTCCACGTCCTTGCCGACGCGGCTTTCGACCAGGCCGATGCCACCGTTCACGGTTTCGACGCCGCCTTCGATCTGGCTGCCGCGATCGGTGAAGATGCTGCCGTTGACGGTGCTGACGCTGCCGTGTGCAATCACCTCGCGGCCCAGGCGTACGCCGCCGTTGACCGTTTCAATCTTGCCGGTACGTGCACGGTCGGCCACCTTGACCCCGCCGTTGACGGTGTCGATGCTGCCGGTCTCGACGCCTTCACCAACCCGGATACCGCCGTTGACGGTATCCAGCTTGCCGTAGCGCTGGCCAGGCTCGGCGCTGATGCTGCCGTTGACCTTGCTGATGTTGTCCTGGGCACCGGCGGGGCCGGCAACGAGCAGGACGCCCAACAACAGCGGAATGGAAAGAGTTTTCATGGGACCTCGATGGATGTGCGGCTGGCAGGCCGCGTGCGGAGATGTCACCATTCCCCGGTACCCCCTGCAACTGCCTGAAGTCACTGGAAAGCCCTTGCGCGACAACGCCTTCCCATCACGCCGACATCACATCGCCGCCATCCGCGGCGGGCGCTGCCTGCTGTTGGGGCTGGCCATCGCCTTGGCGCTGCCGTTGCCGGGCGCCGCTCAGACCACCCGCGAGACCGAGCGCAAGCTGCAGAAGCTGCGTAGCGAGTTGAAGGGCGTGGCGCAGGAGCGCAGGCAGATCGAGGGCCAGCGGGGCCAGGCCTCGCAGCAGCTGCGTGAGGCGGACGAGAAGGTGGCCCGCACCGGCCGTGCGCTTGCGCAGACTGAAACTGCGCTGCGCGAGCAGGGAAGGGCTCTGGCCGAGGCCGAACAACGCCGCAGCACGCTGCAGGCCAACCTCGCCCAGCAGCATCGCGAGCTGGCCGGCCTGCTGCGTGCGGCCTACCAGCTGGGCAACCATGCACCTCTGAAGCTGCTGCTGTCGCAGGACACGGTGGCCGATGCCAATCGTGCCCTGGCCTACCACCGCTACCTGCAACGCGAGCGGGCACAGCGCATCACCACGCTGACAGCCGACCTGAAAGAGCTGGAAGTGCTGCAGGCGCAGATCGCCGAGCGCAAGCAGAAGCTGCAGGGTGCGCAGCAGGACCAGAAGCAGCAGGCTGCGGCGCTGGAAGCCGACCGTCGCGATCGCGCCAGGACCGTCGCCTCGCTGGATGAGCGCTTCAAGGACCAGCGCGAGAAGGAACAGGCGCTGGGCCAGGACGCCAAGGCACTGGAGACGCTGCTGGCCAACCTGCGTGCCGCTGCGGCACGGGCCGAAGCCGAGCGCCGCGCCGCGGCGCGGCGAGCAGCCGCTGAAAAGGCCGCCGCCGAGCGTGCCGCACGCCAGGCTGCCGCGCAGGGCCGCCCGCCACCGCCGCCCACCAAGGTCCCGCCTGCCGTGGCCTCTGCGCCGGCGCCGAAGGTGGGTGGCCTGGGCTGGCCGTTGTCGGGCAACCTGTTGGCCCGCTACGGCGGAAAGCTGCCCGACGGCCGCACCAGCAGTGGTGTGTTGATCGGCGCGCCCGCCGGCAGCACCGTCACCGCCGTGGCCGACGGCACCGTGGTGTTCTCCGACTGGATGACCGGCTACGGCATGATCCTGATCGTCGATCACGGCAACGGCTACATGAGCCTGTACGCGCACAACGACACCCTGCTGAAGGATGCGGGTGCCCGGGTCAGCCGCGGCGATGCGGTGGCGAAGGTCGGCAATTCCGGTGGCCAGGGCGTGACCGCGCTGTACTTCGAACTGCGCCGGGGCGGGCAGCCGGTCAACCCGGACAGCTGGCTGCAGCGGCGCTGAATCCGGCGCTGTCGCGTGGCGGACGGATTCAACGGGAATTTAGCTGTGCTTCGCGCATAATCGACGCATGTGCCTTGGGCACGATGCCAACGTCGACAGGAGTGATCCATGCGCGCAGCCCGTACCGCCACCCTCTTGCTGGCCCTGTTGCCAGCGCTGTCCTGGGCGCAGCAGACCGCGCCCGCCCCGAGCCAGGAAACCAGCGGGCAGGCAGCGAACAGCGAGGAGGCGGTGACCTCGAAGGTGCCGCTGGAGGACATCCGCCGCTTCGTGGCGGTGTACAACGCGGTGCGCGCGGCCTATGTCGACCCGGTCGATGACAAGAAGCTGATGCAGTCGGCGGTGCGCGGCCTGCTGCTCGACCTCGACCCGCACAGCACGTACTTCAACAAGGAAGACGCGCAGGCCTTCGACGAGCAGGCCAACGGCGCCTACGAGGGCATCGGCGTGGAGTTGCAGCAGCAGCCCGACAACGCCAGCATGAAGGTCATCTCGCCGATCGACGACACGCCGGCGGCCAAGGCCGGCATCCTCGCCGGTGACCTGATCATCGCCATCGACGGCAAGCCGATCAGCGCCATTGATGCGAGCGAACCGTTGCGTGGCCCAGCCGGCAGCAAGGTGGTGCTGACCATCGTGCGCGCGGGCAAGCCGAAGCCGTTCGACGTCAGCCTCACCCGCCAGACCATCCGCGTGACCAGCGTGCGCAGCCGCCTGCTGGAGCCGGGCTACGGCTACATCCGCCTGAGCACCTTCCAGGCCGACACCGGGTCGGACTTCCAGAAGCACCTGCAGCAGCTGCAGAAGCAGTCCGGTGGCCAGCTCAAGGGCCTGGTGCTGGATCTGCGCAGCAACCCGGGCGGCCTTTTGACTGCCGCCGTGCAGGTGGCCGACGACCTGCTCGACAAGGGCAACATCGTCAGCACCCGCGGCCGCATCAGCATCAGTGATGCACGGTTCGATGCGACGCCGGGCGACCTGCTGAAGGGCGCACCGGTGGTGGTGCTGGTCGATGCGGGTTCGGCCAGCGCCTCGGAAGTGCTGGCTGGGGCGCTGCGCGACAACAAGCGCGCGCGCGTGGTCGGCAGCCGCACCTTCGGCAAAGGCTCGGTGCAGACCGTGCTGCCGCTGGACAACGGTGACTCGGTGAAGCTGACCACCGCGCGTTATTACACGCCCAGCGGCAAGTCGATCCAGGCCACTGGCATCGTGCCGGAGGTCGAACTGAAGCCTGCGGCGCGCCCGGAAGACGAGGCGCTGCCGGCCAGCCTGAGCGATTACAGCGAAGCGACCCTGCCGGGCCATCTGCGTGGCGACGACGAAGGCACCGAGGGCTACCACGCCGGTGCGGTGCTGCCGGGCGATGGCCCGATCAACGACGCGCTGGCCGAGCTGAAGAACCCGGGTTCGGTGGCTGCACGCTTGAAGGCCGAAGCCGCCAAGGCGGATGCGGCCAAGGCCGCGAAGGCCGCTGCGGCGAAGCCGGAAGCGAAGGTCGAACCTAAGCCGGAAGCAAAGCCGGAAGCAAAGCCGGAAGCAAAGCCGGAAGCAAAGCCGGAAGCAAAGCCGGAAGCAAAGCCCGCACCGGCCCCAGCGAAGCCGTGAGGTAGCGCCGGGCCATACCCGGCGTCGGCTCAAGGGCGGAAGAAGAAACCAAATGCCGGCCAGCGGCCGGCACTACCAGGGGTCAGAAGCCGTGGCGCTTGCGTAGGCGGCGGGCGATGGCCGCGCGCACGTAGACCCCGTACACCAGGCCGAACACGAAGCCGCCGATGTGCGCCCACCAGGCCACCATGCCGAAGCTTGGGCCGATATGGGCGAACACCACCTGCAGTGCGGCCCAGACGCCGATCAGCAGGTAGGCCGGGGCCCGCACGAACTCCAGGAACAGGCCGAGCGGGATCACCACGCCCAGCCGGGCGCCCGGGAACAGGGCCAGATAGGCGCCGATCAGCGCCGAGACCGCGCCACTGGCACCGATGATGATCTGGTCCGGGCTGCCCATGGTGTAGATCGCCACCAGGTTCGACACCGCGCCGCCGACCAGGAACAGAAGTAGCAGGCGCCAGGGGCCCAGCACCCGCTCAGCGGGCAGGCCGAAGATCAGCAGGAACACCAGGTTGCCCAGCAGGTGCGACCAGTCCGCATGCAGGAACAGGGCGGTGAACAGGCGCAGCACGCTGCCGTCCTGCAGGGTGGCCCACCAGTCCAGCGGGTGGGTCAGGCCGGTGGACAGGGCGCCCCAGTCCAGCCAGAGGCTGCCGCGGGCATCGTCCGGACGCGAGATCGACCACAGGAACGCCAGCCACAGTGCCGCAAACAGCACGGGCGTGGCCCAGCGCAGGGCCGCCTTCTTGCGGGACGGGAGGGAGACGAACATGGGCACTAGCCTAGCGTGCGGGCGCTTGCGGCGGGGATTGTCCTGTTCAGCTTTTGAGACGAAAAATCCGCCTGCGTCGTTATTGTTTCATTAACGGCTCTGGGTAATACTCGCATACGGCGTCGTATGTCGGGAGGGGAATCCGGCGCGCTTCGACGGGCCTCTGGGCCTGCCGGGCGCAGGCGCACTCAGAGCACCATCACCGCTTACCGGAGAGAGAGAACTACGATGCAAACCGCTTCCACCATTGCCCGACTGACCCTGCTGGCCGTCGGCGTTGCCGGTGCGCTGGCCGCCGCCGATGCCAATGCTGCCGCCTTCCAGCTGAAGGAAAACAGCGCCAAGGGCCTGGGCCGCGCGTTCGCCGGCTCCACCTCGACCGAAGGTGACGCCTCGGTCATCGCCACCAACCCGGCCTCCATGCGCCTGCTCGACGGCACCCTGATCCAGGGCGACGTCAGCGCCATCAGCTTCGGCGCCAAGTTCCGTGGCCAGGGCCAGTACGGCAACGGCCAGCCGATTTCCGGCGGCAACGGCGGCGACGCGGGCATGATCGCCCCGGTTCCGGCCGCCTACTTCCACCTGCCGTTCGGCGAGAAGGAGAACATGCACTTCGGTGCATCGCTGACCGTGCCGTTCGGCTTCAAGACCGAATACGACCGCGACTGGGTCGGCCGCTACAACGGCGTCAAGACCGAGCTGCAGGCGGTCGACCTGGGCGTGGCGTTCTCCTATGACGTCAATCCGTACCTGTCGTTCGGTGCGTCGGTGTTCGCCGAGCGCCTGAACGTCGACCTGACCAGCGCTGTCGACACCGGCACCGCGATCAACGCCACTGCCCAGCGCACCGCTGCGGCGCGCGTGCTGGCTGCCGGCGGCACCGCCGCCCAGGCTCTGGCGGCGTCGCAGGCGGCTGCACGCCAGGCTGCCCAGCTCGGCTTCTCGCCGGGTACCGCCGATGGCTACCTGCGCATCAAGGGCGATGAAGTGTCGGTCGGCTATACCCTGGGCATGACCGTCACCCCGGTGGAAGGCACCAACATCGCCTTCAGCTACCGCTCGAAGGTCGAGCACAAGATCACCGATGGCAAGGCGGACTTCACCATTCCGCAGAATGCGGCGGCCTTCCTGGCCACCGCTGCCCCGGGTACCTTCATCGACAGCAACGGTCGCGCGACCATCACCCTGCCGGCCAGCGCCACCGTGGGCTTCACCCACCGCGTGAACGACCAGTGGCAGATCATGGCCGAAGTCACGCGCACCGCGTGGAGCAAGTTCGACCAGGTCACCGTCGACTATGACTCCAACCAGCCGGACAGCGTGCTGCCGTTCCACTACCGCGACACCACCTTCGCGTCGATCGGTACCGATTTCCGCGTGAACGACAAGCTGACCCTGCGTGGCGGCCTGGCCTATGACCAGACCCCGACCACCGACGCCCACCGCGACGTGCGCGTGCCGGACACCACCCGCAAGTGGCTGTCGCTGGGCCTGACCTACGCCGCTTCGGACAAGATGGAATACAGCGTGGGCTACACCCACCTGTTCACCAAGGATCCGAACGTGACCTCGACCTCGGCCACCGCCAACACCGTGACCGGCAAGTACAAGGTCAGCGGCGACGTGCTGGCGGCTTCGATGCAGTACAAGTTCTGAATCGGGCGATTGCCTGAAGCAGTACGAAAGGAGGCCCCGCGCAAGCGGGGCCTTTTTTTTTGCGGAGTGGTGTGGGCCATCCACGCACGTGGATCTACGCGACAATAGCGCGATGAACCTGTCCGACCCGAACTTCCAGCTGGAGCTGGCTGCCAACATCGCCGTCGCCGGCTCGATCCTGCTGGCCGGCCGCAACAACGTGCACACCTGGTGGCTGGGCATCGTCGGCTGCGCATTGTTTGCTGCGGTGTTCGAACGATCGCACCTGTTTGCGGACATGGTGCTGCAGTTCTTCTTCATCGCCATCAGCGTGCTGGGCTGGTGGCAGTGGCTGCGCGGTGACCATGGCGCGCCGCTGCCGATCACCGCGCTGCGCCCACGTGCCTGGGCCTGGCTGGTGCCGCTGGCGGTAGTGGCCACCTTCGGCTACGGCTGGATGCTGACCCGACTGACCAACGCCTATGCGCCCTACATCGATTCGGCAGTGCTGGTGTTGAGTGTGATCGCGCAGATCCTGATGATGCGACGCAAGCTGGAATCGTGGTGGGTGTGGCTGCTGGTGAACACCGTTGCGGTACCGCTGTACTACAGCCGTGGCCTGCACCTGACCTCGATCCTGTACGTGGGCTTCTGGGTCAATGCGCTGGTGGCCTTGCGCCACTGGCGGCACCTGATGCGTGACGAGGCCAAGACGGCCGATGCTGCTGCCTGAGCGCGTTGCACGCGGCCTGGTGGTGGGCAAGTTCTGCCCGCTGCATCTGGGTCACGAACACCTGATCGACTTCGCCGCCACGCGCTGCCGGCAGCTGCTGGTGATCGGCTGGTCGCAGCCGGGTTTCCCAGGCTACAGCGCCGAGCGTCGCGAGCGCTGGCTGCGAGCGCGCTTCCCGCAGGCGACGGTGGCGGTGCTTGATGACGCGCGCCTGGCGGCATTGTGCACGCAGCACGGTTTGCCCGTGCGCACGCTGCCGCAGGACAGCGACAACGAGCACGTGCAGCGCGAGTTCACCGCCTGGCTGTGCCTGAGCCTGTTCGGCGGGCCGGTGCAGGCGGTCTACACCGGCGAGGACTACGGCGACGGCTTCGCGCAGGCGCTGGCCACGCACTTCGGCGCGCCGGTACGCCATGAGCGGCTCGAACGCGCACTGGACGTCGGGCAGGCGTGTGGCACCCAGCTGCGCGCCGATCCGCATGCGCACCGTCATGGCCTCGCACCGCAGGTCTATGCCGGCTATGTGCAGCGCGTGGCGTTCATTGGTGGCGAGTCCAGCGGAAAGACCACGCTGGCGCGCGTGATGGCCGAGCGACTGCAGACCGCCTGGGTGCCGGAGTATGGCCGCACGCTATGGGAGCAGCAGGGCGGAGAGCTGACGCCAGATGATCTGCTTCGCATCGCAATGGCACAGCCGCAGCACGAAGACGAGACCGCACGGCATGCGCATCGCTGGCTGTTCTGCGATACCACGCCGCTGGTGACGCTGGGCTACAGCGGCTGGATGTCTGGTACGGCGCCGGAGGCACTGCGGCAGGCTGCATTGCGACCGTATGACCTGCTGTTCCTGTGTGCGCCGGATATCCCGTTCGACCAGGACGGCACGCGGGTGGGCGAAGCCTTCCGGGCGCAGCAGCATGCGTGGTACGTGCGCGAGCTGGAGGCGCGGGGAGTCGACTACGTGCTGCTGGAGGGGGGGCTGGAAGCGCGCATCGCGCGCGTGCAGAGCGAGCTGGCGAAGCGGGCGGACAATCGGTTCAGTGTGGCCCAGCCTCTGTAGAGCGAGCCCACGCTCGGCTGTGCGAGGCAAACCGAGCGTGGGCCCGGCTCTACAGGAAGCAGGGCACAAAAAACCCCGCTTTCGCGGGGTTTTTCGTTCACTGCATCAACCGGGCGATCAGTCGCCCAGGGTCAGCAGCGAGGCATTGCCGCCGGCGGCGGTGGTGTTCACCGTCACCGTCTTTTCGGTGGCGAAGCGCAGCAGGTAGTGCGGGCCGCCGGCCTTCGGGCCGGTGCCGGACAGGCCCTGACCGCCGAACGGCTGCACGCCGACCACCGCACCGATCTGGTTGCGGTTGACGTAGACGTTGCCGACATGGACGCCGTTGCTGATGCGGTCGACGGTCTCGTCGATGCGCGAATGCACGCCCAGGGTCAGGCCGTAGCCGGTGGCGTTGATCTGGTCGATCACCGCGTCGAGCTGGTCGCCCTTCCAGCGGATCACGTGCAGCACCGGGCCGAACACTTCCTTCTGCAGCTGGCCCAGGTCCTTCAGTTCGTACGCGCGCGGTGCGAAGAAGGTGCCGTTGGCGGCCTCGGCCGACAGCTCGGCGGCGGCGATCAGGCGCGCTTCGCGGTCCATGCGCTCAGCGTGGTCCTGCAGGATCTTCAGCGCATCTGCGTCGATCACCGGGCCGACGTCGGTGGACAGCAGGCCGGGGTTGCCGACCTTCAGTTCCTTCATCGCACCGGCCAGCATGGTCATCACCTTGTCGGCGATGTCGTCCTGCACGAACAGCACGCGCGCAGCCGAGCAACGCTGGCCGGCGGAGGTGAAGGCCGAACCGATCGCGTCCTTGACCAGCTGTTCCGGCAGTGCCGAGGAGTCGGCGATGAAGGCGTTCTGGCCACCGGTCTCGGCGATCAGCACACCGATGGCGGCGTCACGCGCCGCCATCGCGCGGTTGATCGCACGGGCGGTGTCGGTGGAGCCGGTGAAGGCCACGCCGGCCACGCGCGGGTCGGCGGTCAGCGCGGCACCGACGGTAGCACCGTCGCCCGGCAGGAACTGCACCACCTCGGCCGGCACGCCGGCGTCGTGCAGCAGCTTCACCGCGTAGTAGCCGATCAGGTTGGTCTGCTCGGCCGGCTTGGCGATGACGCTGTTGCCGGCGGCCAGGGCGGCAGCGACCTGGCCCAGGAAGATCGCCAGCGGGAAGTTCCACGGGCTGATGCAGACGAACACGCCGCGGCCGTGCAGCTGCAGCTCGTTGGACTCACCGGTCGGGCTCGGCAGCTTCTCGGCGTGGCTGAACTGCTCGCGCGCCTGCTTGGCGTAGTAGCGCAGGAAGTCCACCGCTTCGCGCACTTCGGCGATGCTGTCGGGCAGGCTCTTGCCGGCTTCCTTCACGCACAGCGCCATGAATTCCGGCATGCGTGCTTCCAGCTGGTCGGCGGCGTGCTCGAGGATGGCGGCGCGGCTGGCGGCCGGGGTGCGGTTCCAGGCCGGCTGCGCGGCTACGGCATTCGCCAGGGCCTTCTGCACGGTGGCGGCGTCTGCGGCCAGCCACTGGCCAACCACTTCACGGGTGTCGGCCGGGTTGGTCACCGGCAGCGCGGTGCCGGCCGGGTTGGCACCCGGCACCAGCGGCGCGGCCTGCCAGGGCTTCACAGCCGCGTTGATCTGCTCGGCCAGGGCGCGCAGTTCGTTGTCGTTGGCGAGGTTGGCGCCCATGGAGTTCTTCCTGTCGTGGTTCTGGCTGCGCAGCAGGTCAACCGGCAGCGGGATCTTAGGATGCGGAATCGAAGCGAACGAGGCGACCATCTCGACCGGATCGCGGATCAGGTCGGCGATCGGCACGCGCTCGTCAGTGATGCGGTTGACGAAACTGGAGTTGGCGCCGTTTTCCAGCAGGCGACGCACCAGGTACGGCAGCAGGTCTTCATGCGAACCGACCGGTGCATACACGCGGCAGGGCAGGCCCAGGCGGTCAGCCGGCACCACCTCGGCATACAGGTCGTCGCCCATGCCGTGCAGCTTCTGGTGCTCGTACACGCCGCCGTTGGCGATGCTGCGCACGGCCGCGATGGTGTGCGCGTTGTGCGTGGCGAACATCGGGTAGATCGCGTCGGCATGGGTGAACAGCCGCTTGGCGCAGGCCAGGTAGGACACGTCGGTGTTCTGCTTGCGGGTGAACACCGGGTAGCCCGGGTAGCCTTCGATCTGCGCGCGCTTGATCTCGGCGTCCCAGTACGCGCCCTTGACCAGGCGCACCTGCAGGCGGCGACCGGCGCGGCGCGCCATGTCGGCCAGGTGGTCGATCGTGTACGGGGTGCGCTTCTGGTAGGCCTGCACGACCACGCCGAAGCCATCCCAGCCGGACAGCGACGCGTCGGAGAACACCTGCTCGATGATGTCCAGCGACAGTTCCAGGCGGTCGGACTCTTCGGCGTCGACGGTGCAGCCGATGCCGTAGCTCTTGGCCAGCTGTGCCAGTTCCAGCACGCCCGGTACCAGGTCCTTCAGCACGCGCTCGCGCTTGGCGTGCTCGTAGCGCGGGTACAGCGCCGACAGCTTGATCGAGATGCCCGGGGCATTGTTGACGTCGCCATCCGGACGGCCGCCGCGTGCCTTGTGATCGCCGCCGATGGCGTGGATCGCACGACGGTAGTCTTCCAGGTAGCGCAGCGCGTCCTTCATGGTCAGCGCACCTTCGCCGAGCATGTCGAAGGAGTAGCGGTAGCTGGCGTTGTCGCCCTTGTGCGAGCGCGCCAGCGCTTCGCTGATGGTGCGGCCCATGACGAACTGGTGGCCCATGATCTTCATCGCCTGGCGCACGGCCAGGCGCACCACCGGCTCACCGACGCGGCCGACCAGGCGCTTGAACGCGCTGGGCGCATCGGCGCGGGTGGCGTCGTTCATCTGCACCAGCTTGCCGGTCAGCATCAGGCCCCAGGTGGAGGCGTTGACCAGCACCGAGTCGCTGCCGCCCAGGTGCTTTTCCCAGTCGGCATCGGCCAGCTTGTCGCGGATCAGCTTGTCGGCGGTGTCCTGGTCCGGAATACGCAGCAGTGCCTCGGCCACGCACATCAGCAGCACGCCTTCCTCGCTGCCCAGGTCGTACTGGCGCATGAAGGCTTCGATGGCGCCCTGGTCCTTGGCGCGCACGCGCACGCGGCCGACCAGGTCGGCGGCCAGTGCCTGCACCCGGGCCTGCTCGTCGGCGGGCAGGCGGGCCTGCGCCAGCAGCTCGCGCACGTGGGTGGCCTCGTCCTTCAACCAGGCGTCGGTGATGGCCTGGCGGAACGGGTTGGGGGGCGCCGGCAGTTCCGGCGACAGCAACGCGCCGGGACGCAGGGCGTCGGGGGCTGCAGGAGAGGAGGAAGGTGCGTTCATGCCGGTCCGGCCAGTGGAAAACTTGGCGATTTTAATCATTTTTGCGGGTTGCGGAAGTGCCCTGCAGCCACCTTCGTGAAGCGCTGATAGCCAATAGCTGCGGTGGATTCAGCGTGTTCAGTAAGTGTGGATGAGTTTGTGCCGAATTCGTCATTCGTACCGCCGACCTCATGCTGTGTTGCAGCATCGGAAAATGTGTGAATGCACCCTTGCTACCGGCGAGAGGGCGGGGCTACCATCGAGGCGTTTCCCGCGGCAGGAACGCGGTTGCGACATGATCGAGGTGCTTCCAGCTCCGGATGGGTCAGGTACGCAGCTGCGGCTGCGTCCCCCACGGGCGCTCGATGCCCGGCAGTTCGTCCTGTTGTTCACCGTGTTGTCGGGTGCGATGTGGCTGGTGTCCGCCCTCGGGTGGTTGGCCGGCAATGCATTCGCCCCCCTGTTCGCGCTGCTGTACAGCCTGGTGCTGGCGGCCGCGCTGCGTGCCTTGTGGCGCAGCGGTGAACGGCAGGAGGAGATCCGGGTAGTGCCGGCGTACGTGGAGGTCATCCCCGTACCCGGTGGATCGCCGGTGTTCCGGGCCCATCCCCACTGGGTGCGCCTGCTCACCGACGATGAGAGGGTCCGGCTGGCATCCAGCGGCCGGCAGGTGGAGGTGGGGAGTTTCCTCGCGCCGGCCGAACGTCAGACGCTCGCAGAGACACTTGAAAGCTTGCTCGCCGCCAGCGATGGCGGCAACCGACGACGCTAAGGGTCTAGGCAATGAAGCAAAGCAGCAGGTGGGGCACGAAGTGCGTGAACGCGGTCGCCGCGATGCTGGCGACCGGGGGACTGATGCCGGCGTTGGCCTGGGCCCAGGCGGCCGATCCGAAGCCGTGGCAGCTGAACATGGGCAAGGGGGTGACCCAGACCTCGCGCCTGGCCTGGGAATCGAACAACCTGTCGTTGATCATCTGCACGGTGATCGGCGTCATCGTGTTCGGGGCGATGGCCTACGCCATCTTCAAGTTCCGCAAATCCAAGGGCGCGGTCGCGGCCACCTTCAGCCACAACACCAAGGCCGAGATCATCTGGACAGTGATCCCGGTGATCATCCTGATCGTGATGGCATGGCCGGCCACGGCCAACCTGATCAAGATGTACGACACCCGCGATGCCGAGATGACGGTCAAGGTCACCGGCTACCAGTGGATGTGGAAGTACGAATACCTCGGCGAGAACGTCACCTTCACCAGCCGCCTGGACCGCGAGTCCGACCGGGTGCGGCAGAGCGGCATCGTGCCGACCCGCGAAAGCCATCCGCACTACCTGCTGGATGTCGACAACCGCCTGGTGCTGCCGGTCGATACCAAGGTGCGTTTCGTCATCACCTCCGACGACGTGATCCACGCCTGGTGGGTGCCGGCGCTGGGCTGGAAGCAGGACGCCATCCCTGGCTTCATCAACGAAGCCTGGACCCGCATCGAGCAGCCGGGTGTCTACCGCGGCCAGTGCGCCGAGCTGTGTGGCAAGGACCACGGCTTCATGCCGATCGTGGTCGAGGCGGTGTCCAAGGAAGAGTTCAAGCAGTGGCTGGCGCAGCGCAAGCCCGCGCCGCCGGCTGAGCCTGCGACGCCTGCGGCACCTGCCGAACCGACTGCACCGACGGGCGAGGCACCGGCTGCGCCTGCTGCTGCAGAAGCGGGCAGCGCGCCTGCCACCGCGGCCAGCGGAGCGTGATGTAAAGCCCGCAGCCGTTCGCGGCCGCGGTGACAACCGATTCTGAGAGGTGTTTTGCAATGGCGCACTCGGCAGTTGGGCACGACGATCATCATCACCACCAGAGCTTCTTCGAACGTTGGTTCTTCTCGACCAACCACAAGGACATCGGCACGCTGTACCTCGGTTTCAGCTTCATCATGTTCATCATCGGCGCGGCGATGAGCGTGGTGATCCGCGCCGAGCTGGCGCAGCCGGGCCTGCAGTTCGTCAAGCCCGAGTTCTTCAACCAGATGACCACCGTACATGCGCTGGTGATGATCTTCGGCGGGGTGATGCCGGCCTTCGTCGGACTGGCCAACTGGATGATCCCGCTGCAGATCGGCGCGCCGGACATGGCGCTGCCACGCATGAACAACTGGTCGTTCTGGTTGCTGCCGGTGGCTTTCAGCCTGCTGCTGCTGACCCTGTTCCTGCCCGGCGGTGCACCGGCCGGTGGCTGGACGCTGTACCCGCCGCTGTCGCTGCAGGGCGGCTACAACGTTGCCTTCAGCGTGTTCGCCATCCACGTGGCCGGCATCAGTTCGATCATGGGCGCGATCAACATCATCGCCACCGTGCTCAACATGCGTGCGCCGGGCATCGACCTGCTGAAAATGCCGATCTTCTGCTGGGCCTGGCTGATCACCGCCTTCCTGCTGATCGCGGTGATGCCGGTGCTGGCCGGCGCGGTGACCATGCTGCTGACCGACAAGTTCTTCGGCACCAGCTTCTTCAATGCCGCCGGTGGCGGTGACCCGGTGATGTACCAGCACATCTTCTGGTTCTTCGGCCATCCCGAGGTCTACATCATGATCCTGCCCGCCTTCGGCGTGGTCAGCGAGATCATCCCGACCTTCAGCCGCAAGCCGCTGTTCGGCTACCAGGCGATGGTGTACGCCACCGCCGCGATCGCGTTCCTGTCGTTCATCGTCTGGGCCCACCACATGTTCACCGTGGGCATGCCGCTGGGCGGCGAGATCTACTTCATGTTCGCCACCATGCTGATCTCGATCCCGACCGGGGTGAAGGTGTTCAACTGGGTCAGCACCATGTGGCGTGGCTCGCTGACGTTCGAGGCACCGATGCTGTGGTCGGTGGCCTTCGTCATCCTGTTCACCATCGGTGGCTTCTCCGGCCTGATGCTGGCGATCGTCGCCGCCGACTTCCAGTACCACGACACCTACTTCGTGGTCGCGCACTTCCACTACGTGCTGGTGACCGGTGCGGTGTTCGCGCTGATCGCCGCGGTGTACTACTGGTGGCCGAAGTGGACCGGGCGGATGTACAGCGAGAAGTGGGCCAAGGTGCACTTCTGGTGGTCGATCGTATTCGTCAACCTGTTGTTCTTCCCGCAGCATTTCCTCGGCCTGGCCGGCATGCCGCGTCGCATTCCCGACTACAGCGTGGCCTTCGCCGACTGGAACCTGATCAGCTCGATCGGTGCGTTCGGCATGTTCGTCACCCCGTTCATGATGGCCGCGATCCTGCTGTCGTCCCTGCGCAACGGCGAGAAGGCCGAGGCCCGTTCCTGGGAAGGCGCGCGCGGCCTGGAGTGGACGCTGCCGTCGCCAGCACCGGCACATACCTTCACCACGCCGCCGACCATCCGTCCGGGAGATCTGGCGCATGACGACATCACGCATTGAGGTGGGGCATGCATAACGAGAGCCCGCTGCCGATCGGTAGAGTCGACTGTCAGTCGACTCGCGAAGTGCAGCCGACTAACAGTCGGCTCTACCAAAGCCAAAGCCAAAGCCAAAGCCAGACCGAAGCCCAACGCCACGGCATCGAACAGCAACGCCAGCGCGCCAGGCGCACGGCGATGTGGGTCGGCGCCATCGCCGTGCTGGTCTACGTCGGCTTCATCCTCAGCGGGGTGATCGGCCGATGAGCGAGGCGCCAGCCAGCACACCGTCACGCAGTGCGGGGCTGCCGCGCCTGATCGGTGTGGCGGTGGCGGTGTTCCTGCTCACGTTCTCGCTGGTGCCGCTGTACCGCATCGCCTGCGAGAAGGTGTTCGGTGTGCGCCTGGAACGCGGCCCCGGTGGCGAAGCCAGTGCAGGCGCCGCCACCGGCAAGCGCACCGTGCGCGTGGAGTTCGATGGCGGCGTCAATTCGCGCCTGCCGTGGTCGTTCCATCCCGAACAGCTGACCATGGACGTGGTGCCCGGCGAACTCAACGAGGCGCTGTACTTCGCCCGCAACGACAGCCAGCAGGCGGTGGTCGGCAGTGCGGTGCCTTCGGTGGCGCCGGCGCGTGCCTCGGGCTTCTTCAGCAAGACCGAATGTTTCTGTTTCACCGCGCAGACGCTGCAGGCTGGCGAGAAGCGCGACATGCCGGTGCGCTTCATCGTTGATCCGGACCTGCCGCCGGAGATCAAGACGATCACCTTGTCCTATACCTTCTACCGCAACGACGCGCTGTCCGATCGGCTGGCCCCGGCCGCCACCTCGGAAGGCGCGCACGCCGCACCCTGACCCGGATACCGACATGGCCCAGACACCGACCGACGCCAACGTGTACTTCGTCCCGGCCCAGAGCAAATGGCCGTTCGTGGGTTCCATCGCGATGATGGTGACCATGGTGGGCGTGGCCAGCTGGCTCAACGATGCCAGCTGGGGACGCTGGACCTTCTACATTGGCATCGCGATGCTGGTGCTGACGTTGTTCTGGTGGTTCAGCGACGTGGTGCGCGAGTCGCAGGCGGGCAACTACAACCACCAGGTCGATGGCTCGTTCCGGATGGGGATGATCTGGTTCATCTTCTCCGAAGTGATGTTCTTCGGCGCCTTCTTTGGCGCGCTGTTCTACACCCGCAACCTGGGCCTGTCGTGGCTGAGCGGCGAAGGCCGCGGGGTGATGACCAACGAGCTGCTCTGGCAGGGCTATTCCGCCGGCTGGCCGACCAACGGCCCCGCGGCGATCGGCGGCGCGTTCCAGACCATCCCGGCCTGGGGCCTGCCGCTGATCAACACGCTGATCCTGCTCACCTCCGGCGTGACCCTGACCATCGCCCACCACGCGCTGAAGGCCGGCAACCGTCGCCAGCTGCTGATCTGGCTGGGCCTGACCGTGGTGCTTGGCCTGGGCTTCCTGACCCTGCAGGCGGAGGAGTACATCCACGCCTACAAGGAACTGAACCTGACGCTCGGCTCGGGCATCTACGGTTCAACGTTCTTCATGCTGACCGGCTTCCACGGCGCGCACGTGCTGCTGGGCACGATCATGCTGATCGTGATGTGGCTGCGTTCGGCCAAGGGACACTTCACCCGCGACAACCATTTCGGTTTTGAAGCGGCCGCGTGGTACTGGCACTTCGTCGACGTGGTGTGGCTGATGCTCTTCATGTTCGTCTACGTGCTTTGACCGCGCACGCATCGGTGGCCTCAGCCGCCGATGCCGTGCGGTTTGATCCAGCCCATGTAGATGCTCACGATCACCAGCAGGATCAACGCAACCGACACCGCGATGCGGCGCGTCAGTGCGTTGACCGTGCGCTTGGTCTGGCCGCGGTCGACCAGCAGGTAATACAGGCCGGCGCCCAGATTCCAGACGATGACGATCAGAAACGCGATTACCAGCAGGGTCTTCAGCGAATCACTCATGCGCGGCTCGAGGGCAGGGTGGATGCGCCTATCTGACCGCGTTTGCGCGGACTTGTCATGATGCGCCAGCACACGCGCGTGATCGGATGGCTGCTGGCGGTGCTGGCAATGGTCGGTTTCACCGCATTGGGGCTGTGGCAGCTGCAGCGCATGCATGCCAAGCAGGCAATGTTGGATGCACAAGGTCCAGCTGTTGCACAGGCGCTGCCACTGGCGCAGGCCCTGGCTGCACCTGGCGCCTTGCACGGCGTGGCCGACCACGGCCGCTTCCTGCCTGGCGTGGTGCTGCTGGACAACCAGACCCGGCACGGCCGCGCGGGCGTGAAGATCTACCGTCCGTTCCGCAGTGACGAGGGCAGCGTGCTGCTGGTCGATCTGGGCTGGCGCGCGCTGCCGCCCGATCGCAGGCTGCCGGATGTGCCGTCGCCGCCTTCGCCGGTGGTCGTACGTGGGCTGCTGGCGCCGCCGCCGTCGGCGGGGCTGGCCCTGGGCCCGGCGTTCTCCGCTACCGATGAGGCCGGGCGTTGGCTGGCCAGCCGCTTGCCCGCCGAGGGCCTGGCGGCTGCGCTTGGCCTGCCGGGATTGCCTGATCGCGTCCTGCGGCTGGACCCGGCGCTGCCCTTCGGCGATGAGCGCGACCTGGACCTGCTGCCGAACACGCTGCCGCCGCAGCGCCACCTGGGCTACGCCGTGCAGTGGTTCGGCCTGGCCCTGACCGTGCTGGTGGTCGCGCTGGTGCTGGAGTGGCGCAGGCGACGTGCTGCCCGGTAGTGCCGGCCGCTGGCCGGCAACCCCCGCATTCCTGGATGCCGGCCAGCGGCCGGCACTACCGCGGCGTCATACCCGCATCCCTCACCCAACCATGAGAAAATGCCCCGCATGAACACTGCTACGTCCCCGCAGGCGCGCGGCTCCGGCCGCCGGACCCTGGTGCTGCTGTTTGCCGTGTTCTTCGGGGCGATGGCACTGGCCGCCGTGCTGCGCTTCTCTGGCTGGCAGCCCACCGGGCACCGCAATGCCGGCCAGCTGCTGAAGCCGCCTGTGGACCTGCGCCAGCAGGCGCCGACCCTGGCCAACGGCCAGCCGTACCCGTGGAACTCCGAAGCCCGCACCTGGCGCCTGCTGGTGGCGCCGGCCGGTGCCTGCGACGCCCAGTGCGTCACTTTGTCGCAGGGACTGGGCAAGGTGTGGCAGCTGTTCGGCCATAACGCCGATAATGTCGAAATCCTGTGGCTGGGAACGCCACCGGCGTCGATCGCCTCGCTGCCCGCGCTGCGGCCGCTGGCTCCGTCGCCAGCACTGCGCGCGGCCCTGCCCGGCGTCGACGATCCGGCTGGCCTGCCGGTCTACGTGATCGATCCGAACGGCTTCGTGATCATGCGTCATGCCCCGGGCACCGACCTCGGTGGCCTGCGCAAGGACATGGCCACGTTGCTGAAACTGAAGTGAGTCCCGTTTGATGAGCCTTTCCGCGCGTCCGGCGCTGCACCGCAATTTCCACCGCCTGGCGTGGTTCGCCATGATCATGACCGCGAGCACGATCATGTTCGGCGCCTTCGTGCGCCTGTCCGATGCCGGCCTGAGCTGCCCGGACTGGCCGACCTGCTATGGCCAGGCCACCTGGCCGCAGCACGTGGAAGAGACCATCGGCCACCCGGCGGCGGAGATCCGCCCGCTGGAGACCCACAAGGCCTGGCGTGAACAGGTGCACCGCTTCCTGGCCGGCGCACTGGGCATCGAGATCCTGACCCTGGCGCTGCTGGCCACGCGCAAGCGGCGATTCGGAAGCACGGCGGTGGTGACCGCCTGCGTGCTGGTGGCCGCCGGCATACCCCTGTACATGATGGGCTGGCATGGCACCGCCAGTACTTTGGCTCTGATCGGCGAGGCGATCCTGCTGATCGCCGCGCTGCGCTGGAGCAACATCGACCTGGCGCGCGCTGCACTGCTGACCCTGGCCGTGGTGATCTTCCAGGCCCTGCTGGGCATGTGGACGGTGACCCTGCTGCTCAAGCCCATCGTGGTGATGGGGCACCTGCTGGGCGGCATGCTGATGTTCGCGCTGCTGGTCTGGATGGCCTGGCGCGCCACGCACATGCCGATCACCCTGGCCGAAGCACCGAAGCTGAAGTGGGTGCTGCGCATCGGCGTGGCGGTGCTGGTCACCCAGATCGCACTGGGCGGATGGGTCAGTGCCAACTATGCGGCGCTGGCCTGCGGCGGCGGCAGCGCCTCGCTGGACAACTTCCCGCGCTGTGCCAACCAGTGGTGGCCGCAGCACAACTTCGTCGAAGGCTTCACCCTGTGGCGCGGCATCGGCGTGGATTACGAAGGCGGCGTGCTGGATGGCGCCTCGCGTATCGCCATCCAGATGGCGCACCGGCTGTTCGCGGTGGTGGTGGCCGTCTACCTGCTGTGGCTGGGCGTGCGCCTGTTCCGCTTGCCGAGCATGCGTGGCTGGGCCAGCGCGCTGATCGCGCTGCTGGTGCTGCAGGTCACCCTCGGCATCCTCAACGTGAAGCTGGCGCTGCCGCTGGAAGTGGCGGTGGCCCACAACGGCGTGGCCGTTGCCCTGTTGTTCGTGCTGGTCAGCCTGCTGGCCCGCCTGCGCGCACCGGACTGATTCCATGTTTTCCAATTACCGCCAGTACTGGGACCTGACCAAGCCCAAGGTCGTTGCCCTGATCGTCTTCACCGCCCTGGTCGGCATGGTCCTGGCCATTCCGGGCGTGCCGAGCTGGGAGCAGATGCGCGCCGGCGTGCTCGGTTTCCTCGGCATCTGGCTGGCTGCTTCGGCTGCCGCCGCCATCAACCAGCTGCTGGACGCACACATCGATGCGCAGATGGCGCGCACCTCGTGGCGTCCGCTGGTGGTGGGCAAGGTCAAGCCGTGGCAGGTGCTGGTGTTTGCCGGCGTGCTGATCGTGCTGTCGATGACCATCCTGGTGCTGTGGGTGAACCTGATCACCGCCGTGCTGACCTTCGCCTCGCTGATCGGCTACGCGGTGATCTACACCGTGTACCTCAAGCGTGCGACCTCGCAGAACATCGTCATCGGTGGCCTGGCCGGCGCGATGCCGCCGATGCTGGGCTGGGCCGCAGTGACCGGCATGCAGGGTTCGTCGGACTGGGCGTACTCGTCGCTGCTGGTGCTGATCATCTTCATCTGGACCCCGCCGCACTTCTGGGCGCTGGCGATCTTCCGCCGCGAGGACTACGCCAAGGCGGAGATCCCGATGCTGCCGGTGACCCACGGCGTGGTGCATACCCGCAAGCAGATCATGGTGTATTCGGTGGTGCTGGCGCTGGTCTGCCTGCTGCCGTACCTGGTGGGCATGAGCGGTGCGTTCTACCTGGGCGGCGCGATCGTGCTCAACGCGGTGTTCCTCTGGTATGCCTGGCGCATGCTCAACCCGCCGGACGAATTGTTCTCGATGAAGATGTTCTATTACTCCATCGTGTACCTGATGGCGCTGTTCGCCTTCCTGCTGGTGGACCACTGGATCCTGCCCTGGTTGTGAGGGGCTGCCCTTTGTAGAGTCGAGCCACGCTCGACTCAGGCCCGGTCTGATGGCGGGAGCATCCACGCACGGCGTGGATCTACTTGAACCGCGGTTGCTGCGTCGCCATTGCTGTTCCTGACCGCAAAGGAAAGGAAGGCGCAGGGATGCATTCGATCTTCCGTTGGACCACCGCGCTGCTGCTGGCGCTGGGTGTGGCCCTCACCGCGCATGCCGATGACACCGCCGCGCAGATCCGCCAGCATGCCGGTGAGCACCGCCTGCTGGTACTGGGCGAATTCCACGGCACCCGCGAGACGCCGTTGCTGGTACGCCAGCTGGTGGACGACTACAGCCGCAACGGCCCGGTCCTGATGGCGCTGGAACTGCCACGCGCCGAGAACCCTGTGCTGCGCGACTATCTGGAATCCGATGGCGGGGCCAGGGCGCGCCGGCACCTGCACGGCCGCGCGTTCTGGACCGTGCGCGATGACCAGCATGATGGTCGCCGCAGCCGCGACATGCTGGCGATGATCGAAGGCCTGCGTGTGCTGAAGACGCAGGGGCGCGTGATCGAAGTGGTTGGCTATGACGTCAATGCCAGCAGTGACGGCAACCAGGCGCGCGATGACTTCATGGCAGCCGAGTTGCGACGGCTCTATCGAGAGTTGCCAGACAATGCACGCATGCTGGTGCTGACTGGCAATGTCCACGCCATGCTGCGGCGGCCGGAAGGTATGCCACCGGAAATGCAGAGGCGGCCGATGGCCTCCCAGCTGCGGGACCTGGATATCTACAGCGTGCGGTTGGGTGCGCTGCGTGGCCAGGCGTGGGCGTGCGCGGACCGTTGCATGGCGCGGCCACTTCCAGAGCAGGTGGCCCCGCGGCCGCGGGGCGATACCCATGCGGAACGGGTGTACGACCTGTGGGTGTGGATGCCGGAGCTGAGCGTCGGCACGCTCGTGGATCCGTAGCGTCAGGCAACCCATCCACGCATGGCGTGGATCTACTGGTGGTTCACGCCATCCGTGGTTTGGAGTAGATCCACGCCATGCGTGGATGGTCTACCCGGAACAACCCGCGTGCCCTGTCAGGGCTTGCGCCGCGCATACCGCTGCGCGATCACACCGCAGACGATCAGCTGGATCTGGTGGTAGATCATCACCGGCAGCACGATCGCGCCGAGGCTGCCGCCGGCGAACAGCACCTTGGCGATCGGCACGCCGGTGGCCAGGCTCTTCTTCGAGCCGCAGAACACGATGGCGATCTCGTCCTCGCGGTTGAAGCGCAGCCGGCGGGCGATGAAGGTGATCAGCGGCATGGCGATGCCGAGCAGCACGGCAGCCACCACGGCCACGGCCAGCAACGAGAGCAGCGGTGTCTTGCTCCACAACCCTTCGGTCACCGCTTCGCCGAACGCCGAATACACCACCAGCAGGATCGTGCCCTGGTCGGTGTAGCGCAGCAGCGCGCGCTGCTTCTCCACCCAGCCGGCAATCCACGGCCGCAGCAGGTGGCCGGCCACGAACGGCACCAGCAGCTGCAGCATGATGCCGCCGATCGCGTGCAGTGGGTCATGCACGCCGCCGGAGGTGCCGGCCAGCGCGGTCAGCAGCAGTGGGGTCAGGAACACGCCGAGGATGCTCGACAGCGAGGCGCTGCACACCGCTGCCGGCACGTTGCCGCGGGCCATCGAGGTGAACGCGATGGACGACTGCACGGTGGACGGCAGGGTGCACAGGAACAGCACGCCCAGGTACAGCTCCGGAGTCAGCAGCCAGCCCGACAGTGGCTTGAACATCAGCCCCAGCAGCGGGAACAGGAGGAAGGTGCAGGCCAGGATGGTCAGGTGCAGCCGCCAGTGCAGCATGCCGCCGATGATCGACTCGCGCGGCAGGCGCGCGCCATGCAGGAAGAACAGCGCGGCGATGGCGACGGTGGTGACATCGTCGAGCACGATGGCAGCGGCGCCCTTCATCGGCAGCAGCGAGGCCAGGCCGACGGTGCACAGCAGGGCGAGGGTGAAGTTGTCCGGTCGCAGGCGCGACCACCAGCGGGTCATGGTGGGCAGAGTCCTTGGTGCGGAGGGTGGTTCAGGGCGAGGTGACCGGTGTGGCCAAGCGCTGGCGGGTGGCGGCTTCCAGCGACTTCAGGCCGGCGCGCTGGCCGAGCTGAAGCGCCTGCTCCGGGCTGGCATGTTCATAGCGGGCATTGACCAGGCCGAGCACGGCACCGGCGCGGTTGCCGGAGGCGCAGTGCAGCAGCACCGGCCCCTGGCTCTGCTGCAGGGCCTGGTGCACGGCGCGCACATTGGCCGCATCCAGGCCCTCGGCGCCGGCCACCGGAATGCGCACATAGCGCAGGCCCAGCGATTCGGCCGCGTGGATTTCATCGAAGCCCCGGTCCTCGCCAGGCTGGCGCAGGTCGATCACCGTGCGCACGCCCTGCGCGGCCAGGGCCTGCAGCTGTGCGGCGCTGGGTTGGCCACCGGCATACAGGCCGGGGCGTACTTCGTTGAGGGGCGCGTCTTCGGCCAGGGCCGTCAGTGGCAGGCAGAGCGACAACAACAGCAGGCAGGTCAGGCGCAGCAGCATGGTCTTCTCCGTGAAAAGTTCTGCCGCTACAGGCGCAGTCCGGCGCGCGCCTTCAGCAGCTCGCGCAGTTCGTACTTGTCAGTATCGTCCAGGCCCTGCTGGCGCTGCTTTGCCAACAACTCCTCCAGACGTTGCACCAGCAGCTGTTTCTCCAGCTGTGCCACGGCGTCGTGCAGTTCCTGGGTCCAGCTGGCCTCGGTGCCGGGCAGCGTCTGTGCGGCCAGGGTATGCAGCGAGGCCTGTTCCTCGCGCCCGTCGAAGTGTTCCAGCAGGGCGCCGGTGCTGATGTCCGGGCGCTGTTCGACCAGCCCCAGCAGCTCCAGCAGCAGTTCCACGCCGGGCAGGCGCAGGCCCTGGAAGTGGTGCTTGCCGCCCAGCGTCAGCGCCAGCGACGGCTGCTGCAGCAGCACGGCGATCGCGCCGCGCACCAGGCTGCGCTTGGCCACGGGCTGGATCGTCCGCTGCGGCTGGCGTTGCGGCATCGGCGTGCGTGCAGCCTGGGCGTTGCCGCCGAGCCCGGTCAGCTGCGCCAGCTGCTGCTTCATCAGGTCGCCGAAGGCGCCGTCGGGAATCTGCGCCAGCATCGGCTTGGCGCGTTCGGCCAGGCGTGCCTTGCCATCGAGCGTACCCAGGTTGATCTCGCGGGTCAGTTCGTCGAAGAAGAACTGCGACAGCGGCGTAGCCTGCTTCAGGCGCTCGTTGAACGCTTCGGCGCCTTCCTTGCGCACGATGGTGTCCGGGTCTTCGCCATCGGGCAGGAACAGGAAGAAGGCCTGGCGGCCATCCTTCATGCGCGGCAGCACCGACTCCAGCGCCTTCCAGCCGGCGCGGCGGCCGGCGGCGTCGCCGTCGAAGCAGAAGAACACGTCCGGTGCGTTGCGGAACAGCAGCTCGGCATGGTCCGGCGTGGTCGCGGTACCCAGCGTTGCCACCGCCTGGGTGACGCCGAACTGGAACAGCGAGACCACGTCCATGTAGCCCTCGACCACGATCAGCCGCTCGATCTTCTGGTTGGCCTGGCGCACCTGCCACAGGCCGTACAGTTCGCGGCCCTTGTGGAACAGCGCGGTTTCGGGCGAGTTGAGGTACTTGGGGCCGTCGTCCTTCTCGAACACGCGGCCACCGAAGGCGATCACCCGGCCACGGCGGTCGAAGATCGGGAACATCACCCGGTCGCGGAACTTGTCGTAGACATGGCCGCGATCGTTCTTGGAGAACAGGCCGGCGCGGTCGAGCAGCTTCATGCGCCGCTCGTCCTTGCCCAGCGCGTCGCGCAGGCCGCTGTAGCCATCCGGCGCGTAACCGATCTGGAAGCGCGCGCGGTTCTCTTCGTCCACGCCACGGCCATCCAGGTAGCTGCGGGCCTTCTCGCTGCCCTCCAGGTTCTTCTGGAAGAACTTGGTCGCCGCGTCCAGCGCCGAGTACAGCTCGCGGCTGTCGTCCTGCTGCTGCGGGCTGCGCGGATTCTCGTTGCGCGGCACTTCCATGCCGGCGCGCTTGGCCAGTTCATCCACCGCGTCGAGGAACTCGAGGCGGTCGTAGTTCATCAGGAAGCTGATCGCGGTGCCGTGCGCGCCACAGCCGAAGCAGTGATAGAACTGCTTGGTGGGCGAGACCGTGAACGACGCCGAGCGCTCGTCATGGAACGGGCAGCGCGCGGCGTACTCCTTGCCCTGGCGCTTCAACGGCACGCGGCTGCCCACCACCTCGACGATATCGGTGCGGGCGAGCAGGTCGTCGATGAAAGCGTCGGGGATACGGGCCATGGGCAACAGGGCAGGGCGCGGTGCAGGACCACGCGACGGAACCGGGGCGGTTGGCCTAGTTTACCCCCTGTCGGGCACCTGGCTGGCGGTTGCCGGATCAATGCCGGCTGCGGCCAGGTGATGACGCGCGCGCAGGCGCTCATCGATCACCGCCGTCATCAGGGCGCCAACGAAGAACACGACGGTGGCGTAGTAGATCCAGACCAGCGAGATCACCAGCGCGCCCATCGAGCCGTAGGCACTGCCGGGGGCCACGGTGGCGATGTAGACGCCGATGCCGTACCGGCCCAGTGCGAACAGTGCCGAGGTGATGACGCCGCCGATGAAGGCCTGGCGCCACGCCACGCGACGGTCGGGCAGGTAGTGGTACATGAAGGCGAAGCCGACTGCGTACAGCAGCAGGCTCGTGACGTACCCCAGCGCGGGCAGGATCGAGGGCAGTTGCGCGAAGGCCACCTGCAGCACCGTGGTGGCGGTCATCGACAGGATCAGCAGGAAGCCCAGCGCCAGCACCACGCCGAACGAGAACACGCGCTTGCGCAGCCAGGCCTTGAGGCCTTCCAGGCGCTCGCCGCTGGTGCGGAAGATCAGGTTCAGTGCGTTCTGCAGCTGGGCGAACACGGCGGTGGCGCCGACGAACAGCAGCAGCGTGCTCCACACACCCGCCAGCGAGCCGACATCCGGCTGGTTGTCGGCGTTCTTCAGAACGGTTTCGGCCACGGTGGCCGCGCTGCTGCCGGCCACCGAGCTGATCTGGTCGATCAGTGCCTGCTGGGCCGGTGGGTACAGCGAGGCGGTCAGCCACAGCAGCAGCACCAGCAACGGTGCCATCGACAGCAGGGCGTAGAAGGAGACGGAAGCTGCCTGGGTCAGCACGTCGACGTCGATGAAGCGCTTGGCCACCGCCATCGGGAAGCTGTCCTGCAGGCGCTTGATGTACTTGTGCAGTGACACGGGAACGTTGGGCTCGGGTTCAACCATGTGTGCGGTTGTAGCAGGCGACCGACGAAGGTGCGGTGAAGCGGGTGCATCAATGGGGTCAGAGCCCTTCCGTGTCGCGGAAGGGATCCGACCGCAAGTGCTGGATTACGCCAGCAGCTGCTTGACCAGCTTGGAGACCAGGCCCATGTCGGCCTGGCCGGCGAGCTTGGGCTTCAGTGCGCCCATCAGCTTGCCCATGTCGGCCGGGCCGGAGGCGCCGGTTTCGGCGATGGCGGCCTGGATGGCGGCCACGATCTCGGCTTCGCCCATCTTGGCCGGCAGGTAGGCTTCGATGACCACGATCTCGGCGCGCTCGATCTCGGCCAGGTCTTCGCGGTTGGCGGCTTCGTACTGGCTGACCGAGTCCTTGCGCTGCTTGACCATCTTGTCGAGCACGGCGATCACGGCGGTGTCGTCCAGTTCGATGCGCTCGTCCACTTCGCGCTGCTTGATGGCGGCATTGATCAGGCGGATCACGCCCAGCTTGTGCTTCTCGCCCGCCTTCATGGCGGCCTTCATGTCTTCGGTGAGCTGCTGCTTCATGCTCATGAGGAACCTCGTGGTGGTAGGTGGGGCGGGGGCGGATGCCCGAACCCGGAAACGCAAAAAGCCGGCGACGCTCGCGCGTGCCGGCTTCGGCTCCATCGCGACAGGCAGGCCCGCCGCAATGAAGATGCGTCCGATCAGTACAGGCGCTGACGCTTGGTGACGTCGCGCGACGAGCGGCGCAGCTGACGCTTCACAGCAGCGGCGGCCTTGCGCTTGCGCTCCTGGGTCGGCTTTTCGTAGAACTCGCGCTTGCGGGTTTCGGCCAGCACACCGGCCTTTTCGCAAGTGCGCTTGAAGCGGCGAAGAGCAAACTCGAAGGGCTCGTTCTCGCGGACTTTGACGCTGGGCATGGAATCTCCGGGACACAGTAGAACCGGGTCACGCCCGGCGAGCCGCACATTATAGCGGCGAATAGACAAACTGCAAGCGGCCAACCCTGAATACGGGCCGGAAGTTCGAAAGCAGTGAGATCTGCACATCCCCCGAGGGGGCGGCAGGGGCGTCATAATAGCAGGCATGCGAGTCCTTGGCATCGAATCTTCCTGTGATGAGACCGGCGTGGCGGTGTATGACACCGGCCTGTCCGGCAGCGCGGCCCTGCGCGCCCATGCGGTCTACAGCCAGATCGCCCTGCACGCCGAATACGGTGGTGTGGTGCCAGAGCTGGCCAGCCGCGACCACGTCCGCAAGCTGCTGCCGCTGGTGCGCCAGACCCTGGCCGAAGCCGGTCTGGGGGTAGACGATATCGATGGCGTGGCCTATACGGCCGGTCCCGGCCTGGTCGGCGCGCTGCTGGTGGGCGCGGGCGTGGCGCGTTCACTGGCCTGGGCGCTGGAGGTACCGGCCGTGGGCGTACACCATATGGAAGGCCACCTGCTGGCCCCGCTGATGGAAGACGACCCGCCGGAAGCGCCGTTCGTGGCGCTGCTGGTGTCCGGTGGCCATACCCAGCTGGTGGCAGTGGATGCGATCGGCCAATACCGGCTGCTGGGCGAGACCCTGGATGACGCGGCCGGCGAGGCCTTCGACAAGACCGCCAAGCTGATGGGTCTGCCGTACCCGGGCGGCCCGCAGCTGGCCAGGCTGGCCGAGCAGGGCACGCCGGGCGCGTACCGCTTCGCGCGGCCAATGACCGACCGCCCGGGGTTGGATTTCAGCTTCTCCGGCCTGAAGACCCAGGTCCTGATGGCCTGGCGCGACAGCGACCAGAGCGAGCAGACCCGTGCCGACATCGCCCGGGGCTTTGAAGATGCGGTGGTCGAGACCCTGTCGATCAAGTGCGAGCGCGCGCTGGAAGCGGCGGGGACCAACGTGATCGTGGTGGCCGGCGGCGTCGGCGCCAACAAGCGCCTGCGCGCCCGCCTGCAGCAGATGGCCGAGCGCCTCGGCGGCCGCGCCTGCTTCCCGCGGCCGGCACTGTGCACCGACAACGGGGCGATGATCGCCTTCGCCGGCGCGCTGCGCCTGCAGGCCGGCCAGCACAGTCCGCCGAAGGTGGATGTGACCCCGCGCTGGGACATGGCGACCCTGCCGGCGGTGTGAACCGGTAGCGTCGGGCCACGGCCGGCGGACGCATTACCGATGCACTGCCAACGGCGACGCCGCCAGCACGGTTGTCGCCCGCTCATGGCGCTGCAGCCAGCCCAGCGTGTGTGGGCAGCGGGCATGGATCAGCCGCCCGATCGCGGCCAGGTCGGCGCCGATGTCGCGCTCGAGGATGGGCTCGTGATGGGCGATGCGGTTGCGCAGGTGGCGGATGCGTCCGATATCCGCATGGATGGCTTTCCTGACGGCACTGGGATGAGCAGAGGGAGCATGCTGCAGAACCCTGCTGAGTGCGGGTATCCAAAGCGTGGAGTCGAAGCGACAGGTAAAGAGTTGCTGCCAGAACACCATCGGCAGGTTGGCGACGATCCCAGGTGTATCGGTTACGCGGCTGGCAAGTTGTTCCAGTACCGTGCGCGGAGAAGTACTGGATGAGGTTGGCAGCCTCCGTCGGAAGGCATTATTCCAGGGCCAACGCGGGCCATGCTGCCTGGCGAGCACAGCTGCAGCGGCGTTGCGGGTGACCACTTCGCACAGATGGACCGGCATCATCAGTGCACTGCACATCCGCATGTTCCACAGGTACAGGGATTCGGCTGTGACGTCGGGGCTGCAGCTCGATGCGATTCTCTCGTAAGTAGACAGACGCTCCGCTGACAACGCGCGCCGCAGTACATCGTATGGAGCCATCGTCATGTGCGGTGGTGAAGGAGGAATCGATGTTCGCGAGAGTGGGCGGCGGCGACCATCAGGGAACGTCCTTGTCCGCGCGGCTGATTTTCTGCGTTTTGCCTCGGACGAATACCTGACCTGTCCTGTCGGATTTGGCCTTGACCGGCGATCTGGTCCTTGCCTAATCTGCGTGCCTGCGCCACCGGGACTCGCGGCTGGATTTCAGCTCCCCCCGGGGACAAACGGTAGTACCAAAGGGCCCCGCTAGCAGGGCCCTTTGTTTTTTCCGGGCCGCCCCACGCCGGTGGCCCGCCGCCCGTTCCGGGCAGGCTCACCGCCGTGCCGGTACCATGGCCGTCTGTATTCGGCTGGTAACCGCAATGGACAAGGTTTTCATCGAGGGGCTGACGATCGACGCCCTGATCGGCATCTACGATTGGGAACGACGGATCCGCCAGGACCTGGTGTTCGACCTGGAAATGGGCTTCGACAACCGTCGCCCCGCAGCCACCGATGACATCGCCCACACCCTGAACTACAAGGCGGTGAGCAAGCGCCTGGAACAGTTCGTGCGCGAGTCGGAGTTCGGCCTGGTCGAGACCCTGGCCGAGCGTTGCGCGCAGATCGTGCTGGACGAATTCGACGTGAAGTGGCTGCGCCTGAAGCTGAGCAAGCCGGGCGCGGTGCGCGGCGCGCGCGCGGTGGGCGTGATCATCGAACGCACGCGGGACTGACCCGGTCGCGCCGGCCATTGGCCAGCAACCCCGGTAGTGCCGGCCGCTGGCCGGCAACCTTGGCAACAACGAAACAGACAGGAGACAACCGATGGTGGACGCGGTGGTGGCGGTACAGTGGCTGGAACGGCTGCAGAACACACTGGAACCCTATCCTGGCGCCTACCTGGCGTTGATGATCTCGGCGCTGCTGATCGCCGCTGGCCTGGCCAACTGGGTGACCAAGCGCATCCTGCTGCGCGGGCTGCGACGCCTGCTCAGCCGCCTGCCGGGCGCTGATACCGGCCGCGGCAGCCACCTGATGCGGGTGATCTCGCGTCTGTCCAATGTGGTGCCCAGCCAGGTGATCGCCTCGGGCATCCGCATCGTGCCGGACCTGCCGCCGGGGCTGGTGAGCTTCATCATCGGCGCCTGCCAGGCGTGGGCGATCCTGACCGTGGTGCTGGCCATCTCGCATGCGCTGGATGCGGCCAATGATCTCTACGAGCGCCGCCCTGAGGCACGCAACAAGCCGATCAAGGGGTACCTGCAGGTCGCCAAGATCGTCATCTTCGTGATCGCCGGCCTGTCGATCGTTGCCACCCTGGCCGGCGTCGACCTCCGCTATCTGGTCACCGGTCTCGGCGCCGCCACCGCAGTGCTGATGCTGATCTTCCAGGACACCATCCTGTCGCTGGTGGCCAGCGTACAGATCAGTGGCGATGGTCGCGTGCGCATCGGTGACTGGATCGAGATGCCCAGCCAGAATGCCGACGGTGATGTGATCGACATCGCCCTGCACACCATCACCGTGCAGAACTTCGACAAGACCATCACCACCATCCCGACCAAGAAGCTGGTGACCGAGTCGTTCAAGAACTGGCGCGGCATGCAGGAGGCGGGTGGGCGCCGGATCAAGCGCGCGCTGTACCTGGACCAGCACAGCGTCGGCTTCCTGGATGAGGGCGACCTGGCCTTCCTCGGTGAATTCGCGCTGCTGCGCGACTACCTGCAGGCCAAGGAGCAGGAACTGGGGCAGTGGAACGGGCGCCTGCGCGAGCAGGGCGTGGCCGAGGTCAACAGCCGCCGGGTGACCAACCTGGGTACCTTCCGGGCCTATGTGGAGCGTTACCTGCGCAGCCACCCGGGCATCCATACCGACATGACCCTGCTGGTACGTCAGCTGCAGCCGACCACCGAAGGCCTGCCGCTGGAGCTGTACTGCTTCACCCGCAGCACCGCCTGGGGCGAGTACGAGGCGGTGCAGTCGGACATCTTCGACCACCTGCTGGCGATCCTGCCGGCCTTCGGCCTGCGGGTATTCCAAGCCTCCAGCGACGCCATGTTGATGGCCGGGCAGCGCCAGTTGGCTGGCTCGGAGTAAGCTGCGGTGCCCCCGGCGGGGCCATACGGACCCCGCTGGTGGCTGAAACTGAATGAACAAACCCCTCGCCAAATCGTCCGGGATCGCTAGAATGCCGGGCTTGTAAACGTTTTCATCAAGGACTGCCGGTGGCCTCCGATCGCATCGAATCCCTCATTGCCCAGATGACCGTCGAGGAAAAGGTCGGCCAGCTGGGTGTCTTCGCGGACATGGTCCGCCCGTTCGCCCCGGACGTGAACCCGGAAGCCAACGTGCGCAATGCCGACCAGGTGCTGCAGCAGGTGCGCGAGGGCAAGGTCGGCTCGCTGTTCAATGGTGTGGGCGCCGAACTGGGCCGCCGGATCCAGCAGGTCGCCACCGAAGAGAGCCGCCTGGGCATCCCGGTGATCCTGGCGGCCGACGTCATCCACGGCATGCGCACCGTGTTCCCGATTCCGCTGGGCGAGGCCGCCAGTTTCGAGCCGGCGCTGGCCGAGCGCACCGCGCGCGCCACCGCCATCGAGGCCACCGCTGCCGGCCTGCACTGGACCTATGCCCCGGCCGTGGACATCGCCCGCGACCAGCGCTGGGGCCGTGGCGCCGAAGGTGCCGGTGAGGACGTGGTGCTGGGCTGTGCCTTTGCCGCCGCCCGCGTGCGCGGCTTCCAGGGCAGCGACCTGCGCGCCGCCGATTCGCTGCTGGCCACGCCGAAGCACTTCGCCGCCTATGGCGCGGTGATGGCCGGCATGGAATACAACATGGTGGACATCTCGCCGCAGACCCTGCGCGACGTGCACCTGCCGCCGTTCAAGGCCGCCTTCGACGCCGGCGCGATCACCGTGATGTCCTCGTTCAACGACATCAACGGCGTGCCGGCCAGTGCCAACGCCGAACTGCTGACCGACATCCTGCGCGGTGAATGGAAGTTCCCGGGCGTGGTGATCTCCGACTACACCGCCGATATGGAACTGGTCGCCCACGGCTACGCCGCCGACGACCGCGACGCCACTGCCAAGGCGTTCACCGCCGGCCTGGACCTGAGCATGCAGAGCGGCTTCTACGCCGAGCACCTGCCGGGCCTGGTCGAGAGCGGCGAGGTGCCGATGGCGGTGCTGGATGAGGGCGTGCGCCGCATCCTGTGGCTGAAGGAAACCATCGGCCTGTTCGACGACCCGTACCGTTCGCTGGACCCGGCGCGCGAAGCCGATACCTCGTACCTCGCCGCGCATGACGAACTGTCGCGCGATGCCGCGCGCCGTTCGATCGTGCTGCTGAACAACCGTGACAACGTGCTGCCGCTGCAGAAGACCGGGCAGAAGATCGCGCTGATCGGCCCGTTCGTGCAGGACCGCGAGAACATTGAAGGCTGCTGGACCCTGTTCGGCGACAAGCAGCGTTACGTGGACCTGGAAACCGGCGTGCGCGCCGCCATCGGCGATGAAGCGCTGCTGGAGATCGTGCCGGGCTGCGAACTGGAAACCGCCATTCCGGGCGGCACCGAAGCAGCGGTGGCTGCCGCGCTGCGCGCCGACGTGGTGGTGCTGGCGCTGGGCGAACCGCAGCGCTACAGCGGTGAAGCGCAGTCGCGCGTGGAGATCACCCTGCCGCCGGCACAGCAGGCACTGGCCGAGGCGGTGGCGATGACCGGCAAGCCGCTGGTGGTGCTGCTACGCAACGGCCGCGCGCTGGCATTGCAGGGTGCGGTGCGCAACGCGCACGCGGTGGCGGTCACCTGGTACCTGGGCACGCAGACCGGCCATGCCGTGGCTGATGTGCTGTTCGGCGACTACAGCCCGTCCGGCCGCCTGCCGGTCAGCTTCCCGCAGGTGTCCGGCCAGCAGCCGTACTTCTACAACCACCCGCGCACCGGCCGCCCGGAACTGCCGACCATGTCGGAGTTCAAGGCTCGCTGGCGCGAGATCCCGAACGAGCCGCTGTACCCGTTCGGCCACGGCATCGGCTACACCACCTTCGCCTACGGCGTGCCGCAGCTGAGTGCGGCGCAGCTCGGCTGGGACGACACCCTGACCATCACCACCACGCTGACCAACAGCGGCGACATGGCCGGCGAGGAAGTGGTGCAGCTGTACATCCACGACCGCGTGGCCAGCCGCGTGCGTCCGGTGCGTGAACTGAAGGACTTCCGCAAGGTGACACTGCAGCCAGGCGAGTCGACCGACGTGGTGTTCACCCTCACCCGCGAGCAGCTGGCCTTCACTGGCCGCGACGGCGTGCTGCGTGCCGAGCCGGGCCACTTCGACCTGTGGGTCTGCGCGTCCTCGGCGGCCGGCGAAGCCGTGCAGTTCGAGCTGCTGAAGGCCTGATCGAAGAAAAAGGGGACGGAGGGGATTAAGTCGTTTGTGCCACTAACGACTTAATCCCCTCCGTCCCCTTTTTGTTGTCCTCACCGCGGCGGCGCTACCATCGGGCTCCCTGTTTCGATGGAGTGCGCGCATGCGCCGGATGGCTTGTCTGATTCCCGCCCTGATGCTGGCCGCCTGCTCGCAGCCGGCGGCACCGCCGGCCGGGCCTGCGGCGGATGCACCGCCGCCGATGGAGGCCAGCGCCCAGGCAACGCCTGCGGCATCTGCCACTGAACCCGCTGCTTCGGCACCGGCCGCGCCCGCAGCGGAAGCGCCCGCCGAAGACGCACGCGCGCGCATCGAAACGCTGCTTGGCGATGCGGCGCAGTTCGAGAAGGTCTTCAATGCGTTCAAGGCCGCCGTGGTTGGCGGCGATCGCGCTGCGGTGGTGGAGGAAGTGCGCTTTCCATTGAACGTCGGTGGCGGAAAGAAGATCACCGGCCCCGGTGAGTTCCAGCGCAACTACGAGAAGATCATCACCCCGGCGGTGGTCAAGGCGGTGTCCGAGCAGGATTTCGGCAAGGTGTTCGTCAACCAGCAGGGCGTGATGATCGGCAGCGGCCAGGTGTGGTTGAACGGGCAGTGCCTGGATCAGGCCTGCACGAAGACCGAGGTGAAGGTCATCACCATCCAATGAACGCAGACGGCCCCGCGTGCGGGGCCGTTTGGCAAGGTGGTGCCGGCCGCTGGCCGGCAACCGCAGGATGTCGGAAGGATCCAGGTGCCGGCCAGCGCCCGGCACCGGCGGGCATCAGGTCTTCGGGGTGAGCTTCAGCAGGCGCGCCTTGCTGCCGTCTTCCAGCAGCCACAGGGCGCCATCCGGGCCCTGTTCCACTTCGCGGATCCGCTCGCCCATGTTGAAGCGTTCGGCTTCGCGCGCGCTGTCGCCGTCGAAAGCCACGCGCACCAGCGAGGTGGAGGACAGGCCGCCGATGAAGCCGCTGCCCTTCCACTGCGGGAACAGGTTGCCGCTGTAGATCACGAAGCCGGCCGGCGAGATCACCGGCGTCCAGGTCACCTTCGGCGCGGCGAATTCCGGGCGCGTGTCGTGGTCGGGAATCGGCCGGCCGTCGTAATGGTCACCATTGGAAACGATCGGGTAGCCGTAGTTGGCGCCGCGCACGATCAGGTTCAGTTCGTCACCGCCGGCCGGGCCCATCTCGTGTGCCCACAGCTTGCCGTTGGCATCGAAGGCCATGCCGAGGATGTTGCGGTGGCCCAGTGACCACACCTGCGCGGCCACGCCGCCCTGCGAGGCGAACGGGTTGTCGGCGGGCAGGCTGCCATCATCGTTGAGGCGGATGATCTTGCCGAGGTTGCCGCCCATGTCCTGCGCCGGATCGAACTTCTGGCGCTCGCTGGAGCTGATCCACAGCTTGCCGTCCGGGCCGAAAGCAAGGCGATGGCCGTAGTGGCCTTCACCACTCACCTTCGGGCTCTGTCGCCAGATCACCTTCAGGTCCTTCAGCTGGCCGGCACCGTTGGCATCCAGCGCCAGCGTGGCACGGGCCACGGCAGCGCCGCGGGTGTCCAGCGTGCCTTCCTCGGCATAGCTGAGATAGATCACGTGGTTGCTCGCGAATTGCGGGTGCAGGATCACGTCACCGAAGCCGCCCTGGCCGCCGTAAGCGACCTTCGGAACGCCGGTAATCTCGTGCTTCTGGCCGCTGGCCAGGTCCAGGTGCTGCAGCTTGCCGCGCTTTTCGGTGACCAGCAGGCTGCCGTCCGGCAGGAAGGTCATCGCCCACGGCTGGTCGAACCGGCTGATTTCGGTGGCGGTGAACGGGCGCTGGTCGGCAGTGGTGGAGGCTGCGGGCGCTGCGGTCTGGGCGCCGTTGGCGGCCGGGTCGGCGGCATTGCAGGCGGAGGTGGCAAGGATCGGCACCAGGCCGAGGGCGAGCAGCAGGGGCGTGCGGGTCATGGGTATCTCCAGTGCGGGGATGCGGATGGCCGGGCTGTCCCTTGTATACCACCGGCGCCGTGAGCGTCGTGGCTCGAAGGTCCTGCGACCCCTGTGCGAGCGCGGCGGGATCGTCTAGGGTGGGCACGCCCGGGCAAAGCGTGCCCGTCTGCCTGCCAAGGATCTGCAATGAACACTGCCATGCCCCACAAGCCCTCCACCGCCTTCATCGCCGCCTCATGGGTGGCCCTGCTGCTGGGTGCGGCGGCCTACCTGATCGGTCTGTTCAACGCCACGATGGCGCTCAACGAAAAGGGCTACTACCTGACCCTGCTGCTGTTCGGCCTGTTCGCAGCGGTGTCGCTGCAGAAGAGCGTGCGTGACCGCGTCGAGGGCATTCCGGTGAGTGGCCTGTACTACGCGCTGTGCTGGTTCGCACTGCTGTCGGCGTTGATGCTGCTGCTGGTTGGCCTGTGGAATGCCACGCTGGCACCGAGCGAGAAGGGTTTCTACGGCATGGCGTATGCACTGTCGCTGTTCGGCGCGGTGGCGGTGCAGAAGAACACCCGCGACCTGATCGCCGCCGGTGGCGGTGAGAGCAAGCGTAGCGCGGTCGTGCCGCCGCTGCCGGAACAGGAGTGAATGTGTAGAGCCGGGCCCATGCTCGGCTGTCCTGCGGCGTTTGTTGAGTCGAGCCGAGCGTAGGCTCGGCTCGACAAAAGCGTGGCGCTATCGCTTCAACAACGGATCCGCCTGCTGCGCGTCCTCCCAGCCACGGCGCACGGCATTGCGTGCCTGCGCCCATTCCAGCCGGCTGCGGCCACGCTCGCTGGCCCAGCGCGACTCCAGTTCAGCTTCGACCTGTTCGTAGGCGCGGATCATGTCCTGCGCACGCGCGGCATGGCCGATGCGGTAAGCCGGTTCATAGTCCTCGAAGAACAGCTGGTCGTCGTAGTACGGTTCGGCGGTGTAGCGTTCGCGCCAGTAGTTGCTGACCGCATCGCGCGGCGTGCTGTCGTCCGGTACGCGGCCGGGGATCTGGTACTCGGTCATGGAAGGCTCCGTTGTGGACGAAGCCTGATCCTGCCTGTGTGGCGGTTAACGGCCCGGTCCGGCAGCGTGATCACCAGATCAATCCGCCGGGCATGGCCCGGCGCTATCGGTCATCCGGCGTCGGCATCTTTTCGCGGCAGCTTGTAGATCACCGCGCCGATGGCGAACGCCACCAGCGCAGCAGCGATGTTCTGCCAGCTGGCACTGGCGAACAGCGCCAGGCACAGCAGCAGCGCGAGTACCGGAATCAGCGGGCCACCCGGCAGTTTCAGTGCGCCCGGCCGGTCCGCATAGCGCTTGGCCAGCACCAGTACCGCAGCGGCCGTTCCGATGTAGGCGAACAGGCGCGTGGTCATCGACAGCAGGGCCAGCTGCACGAACGAACCGGACAGGGCCAGGCCCAGTGCGATCAAACCCTGGCACAGGATCGACGCGGCTGGCGTGTGGAAGCGCGGATGCACCTGCGCCAGGATCTTCGGCCCATAGCCATCGCGGGCCAGTGCGAACAGGAAGCGTGGGCCCATCATCATCGTGTTGCTGTTGGTGCCGAGGATGGAGATGGTCGCGCCTACGGTGAGGATCAGCGCCAGTGCTTCGCCGCCGAAGCCGGCAGCGGCATCGGCCAGCGGCGTGGCCGAGCTGGCCAGACCAGCCAGCGTGCCCTGTGCCACCACCTGCACCGCGCCGTAGATGACGGTGACGGTGATGATCATGGTGATCAGCGCGAACGGAATATCGCGACGCGGATTACGGTACTCGCCGGCGGCGGCCGGGATGTTCTCGAAGCCGGCGTAGGCGTACAGCAGCAGCAACGCGGCCTCGCCCATGCGCTGCAGGTCGTGCGGGTCGGGGCGCTGGCCGGAGAAGGCCAGCTGCGGGTCGATATAGAACGCACCGATGGCCACGAACAGCAGCAGCGGCAACATCTTGCCGATCACCAGCACCACGCCGGTGCGCGCGGCCGAGCGCACGCCGATGATGTTGACGCCGGTGAGGAAGCCCAGCGACACCACGATCACCGCGATGCGCCCCATGCCGGCACCGGCCCACGGCCAGAAACGCGCGACCGCATCGGCCAGCGCGTTGCTGAGTGCGGCCGCCGAGCTGATGCGGGTCAGCCAGATCATCCAGCCGATCTCGAACCCGGCGAAGCGCCCGAACGCCTCGCGTGCATACAGGTAGCTGCCACCGGGCTCGTCGAAATAGCTGGCGGCCTGCGCGTAGCACAGCACCAGCAGCGCCACGACGATACCGGCGGCGACCACGCCCCACAGGCTGAAGGGGCCGAGCAGGGCGACGGTGGCGGCCGGCAGCAGGTAGATGCCGCTGCCGATCACATCGTTGATCGAGAGGCCGACGATCTGCCAGCGGCTGACCGCGCGCTGCAGCTGCGGTTCGTCCTGCGCGCTCAACGGGCGTCTCCGCGCAGTGCGGGCAGTTGCCACTGGGCCTGCAGGCGCGCGTACTCGGCGCGCGGCAGCAGCACGAAGCGCGGCGCATCCTGCGGCCGCAACCAGTCCAGCAGGGCCTGCATGCGGGCCTGCGGCATGGCGGTGCAGCCGGCCGTGGCCTCACCGGGTTGGCGCCACAGATGGGCGAAGATGCAGCTGCCCTTGCCGGGCTGGTTGTCCGGGTTGTGGGCGATCACGAAGCCTTCCTGGTAACGCACGTCGCCCTTGTTGTGCAGATCCAGCCGCATCGGCTCGGTGGAGCCTTCCACAGCTGCCTTGCCGACCTTCTTCGCGTCGACGATGCGGTTATAGAACGGCGACGCCGGCACATCCATGCAGTAGCTGCTGTCGAGCATCGGCTGGTAGGGCATGGCGGTGCCGGGGCGGGTGACGGCATAGCCGAACGCGCTGCCGAGCGCGAACACGCCTGCCGGGCTGCGGCCATCGCCTTCCTGCTTCTGCGGGCCATCGGCCTGCGCCGGGTGCAGGCCCAGGCCCCAGGCGCTGCCGGTGCGGCCCAGTGCCACCGGGAACGCCTCTCCATGTGCGTGCCAGCCCTTGCCATCACGCACATAGGCCTGCAGCTGGCCCTGTGTGCTGTCCCAGCTTTCGCTGGTGACCACGATCAGCTGGCGCGCACCCTGCAGCGGCGCAGCGTGGACGGATGCCGCCGCGGCAAGCAGCAGTGCAGCGGTAGCGAGACGGACCAGCGATTTCATCAACAGGTGCTCCGGTCAGGAATCCAGCAGGTGGTCGATCCGCTCCAGGTTCACCGCCAGCTGCTGCTGGCGGTCCGGATTGGTGTGGCAGAGCAGCACGAACAGGAAATCGAGCAGGGCGTGCATGGCGCTACGGTACAGCAGCTGCGCGACCTGCGGCGTGCGCTCGTGCGCGCACACCACCAGCGCTGCGTCAGCATGCGCGCGCAGCGGGTTGGCGGTATGGCGGGTGATGGAAATCACCTTGCCACCCATGTCCTGGAACTGGCGCGACAGCTGCGAAAGCTGAGGCAGGTTGCCGAATTCGGAGAACACCAGCAGCGCATCACCGGGGCGCGCGGCCGACAGGTTGGCCAGCATCAGGATCGGGTCGGTATGCGGCACCACCAGCAGGCCGAGCAGCGACAGCCGCATGGCGAACTCGCGGGCATACAGGCCGTCGTCACCCAGGCCGTACACGAACAGCTTGGGCGCGCCGTCGAGCAGCTGCACGATGCGCTCGATTTCCTTGCGTGGGTTGGCCTGGCGGGTTTCCTCTTCGGCCTGCGCCTTGCTGCGGCGCAGGGTGTCGCCCAGGCGCAGGTAGTCGTCGCCGCTGTCGGGTTCGCTGGGGGCCTGCTGCGGATCGGCGCCAGCACGGGCGACATCCTGGCCGATGGAGTACTTCAGGTCCGGGTAGCCCTTGAAGCCGAGCTTCTGGCTGAACTTCACCACGCTGGACTGGCTGATGCCCAGCGCGCTGGCCAGCTGCTGGGACGAGTAGTCGCGCAGCAGGTGGGCGTTGTCGAGGATGAAGTCGGCGATGCGGCGCTCGATGGCCGACATCTGCCCGCGCTCGGAACGGATCTTCAGCAGGGGCGGCATGCGGGGTGTCCGGGCATGTGTAGGCGCGTTGCGGTTGGCAGCATAGAGCAGATTATGTGGTGGCTCGGGCGGGCGGGGTTTGC